>NZ_JAVJZI010000012.1:0-76998 GCF_040223135.1 Coleofasciculus sp. G3-WIS-01 | reverse complement strand
TCTTGGGTGTCATGACCAAAGGAAGCGTAGCCAACCTTGCCAGATGGTAGGTTACTCTTTTTTACGGCTGAGTCTGCACGCTCACCCCACCTACCCAAAATGCTTAGTTTTGGGTAGTTGTGGGTAGACATTTACGAGCGGTATATATCAAACTAAAGGGTTACAAAAACTGTAACCCCAGAAATGATAATGCTCTATGGTGTCAAAGTGAAAGCTTAATCTATCTGTCTGTATTTGGAGGATTGACAAAATGACATATCTATGCTCCAGTTTCCTTAGTCAAAAACAGTTACAGGCGATGGCTGGGGTTTTGGGTTTCGTGATGCTCGCCTGGATCAATCCCGCGATCGCGCAGGAACGACTACTACGAACCCTAACGGTTACAGGGCAAGGGATAGAGCGGATTCCCACAACCTTGACCCAAGTGCAGTTAGGGGTTGAGGTACAAGGAAAAACAGCAGCTCAGGTGCAACAAGAGGTGGCACGTAAGTCGGCGGCTGTGGTGGAGTTGCTGCGATCGCGCAATGTTGAACAACTCCAAACCACCAGCATCCAGCTCAACCCTGTCTATAGCTATGAGAACAACCAGCAACGCCTGATCGGGTATTCCGCCAGTAACACAGTGAGCTTCCGGATTCCCACGGAACAGGCGGGAACGCTTTTGGATGATGCCGTTGCCGTCGGAGCTACCCGCATCGACTCCATTCGCTTTACCGCCCCTGAGAGTGCAGTCTCCACGGCTCAAAAACAAGCGCTACGGGAAGCCACTCAGGATGCCCAACAGCAAGCCGATGCCGTGTTAAATGCCTTGAACCTCACCCGCCAAGATATTGTTAACATTCAAATTAATGGTGCCACACCACCTCCACCCATGCCCATGCTGGACAGGGCGGAGTTCGTTGCCCAAAATGTGGCGACACCGATCATTGGTGGCGATCAAGAAGTACAGGCATCCGTCACACTGCAAATTAGCTACTAAAAATTAGAACTCTGTCTCGTTGTAGCTATTCACCGCGTTGGGGTCATTATCTCGTTTGGAACCTAATAACTCCATTCGATCCACCCGGATTACGGGCTTGTGGTAGTTGTGACCATCCCTTGTCGTTAAGGGATCAATCTTCAGCGCCCCTTGAACCCCAATCAAGCTCCCCTTACGCACGTAGTTAGCTGCCACCTCCGCTGTCTTGCCCCAAAGCTCTAGATTGAACCAGTCAGGCTTATCACTGTTGCGGCTGCGACGATCCACCGCCAGTGATAATGTACACAAAACACTGCCCGACTCGAAATACCTGACATCTGGGTCTGCACCCACCCGACCAACTAAATTAACCACATTGAGACTCATTTTTTTAGTACCCTTGTACTTATGCCAATCAGTTTAGCGAATTTATGCCGTTCTCCACAATCCCTAAAGCCGGACTGGAGGCACGCCAATTGCAGTTATTCACGCTCTAGGGGTGAACTATACTTTCTCCGGATCAGCAATTTTGCCGTCTGAATGATACTTTCAGCTTGGTTTTCAACGATTAATAGGGATGACTTGCTCAACTTCACTAGACTCAGCCAAAAAAACGTAATAGAATCCACCTCGGTTACAGTTCAGATACTTTGTTTGTTATACACAGAAACATTCGACTTTGGGGGCGTATAAACGAGTGGGTATTTTCAGTCGCTTTTCCCTATCCCGGGACATGGGTATCGATTTAGGTACTGCTAATACTTTAGTCTATGTATCTGGCAAAGGCATTGTACTCCAAGAGCCTTCTGTCGTCGCCATGGACCAAGATGAAAAAGTTCCACTAGCCGTGGGAGAGGATGCCAAAAAAATGCTGGGCAGAACTCCAGGTAACGTGGTCGCCCTGCGTCCTCTACGCGATGGTGTGATTGCCGACTTCGATACCGCCGAACTAATGCTCAAGCATTTTATCCGGCGAGTACACGAAGGTCGTACTTTAGTTCAACCCCGAATCGTCATTGGTATTCCCAGTGGTGTAACCGGTGTGGAACGGCGGGCAGTCATGGAAGCCGCATCTCAAGCCGGTGCTAGAGATGTTTACTTGATTGATGAGCCAGTTGCTGCCGCCATTGGTGCGGGGCTGCCAGTGGCAGAGCCAACGGGTAATATGATTATTGATATCGGTGGTGGTACTACAGAAGTCGCGGTGCTAAGTTTACAAGGTACCGTTTTGAGTGAATCTGTACGGATTGCTGGTGATGAACTGAGTGAATCGATCACCCAGTACATGAAAAAAGTGCATAACCTGGTGATTGGGGAGCGAACCGCTGAAGAAATCAAAATTCAGATTGGCTCAGCTTACCCCACTCATGAAGACGATGATTTCTCTATGGAAGTACGGGGCTTACACTTGCTGTCTGGTTTACCGCGAACCGTGAGTATCAAAGGACCAGAAATTCGCGAAAGTATGTCCGAACCGCTTTCAGTCATCGTTGACGCGGTAAAACGTACCTTAGAGCGGACACCGCCAGAACTCGCTGCCGATATTATTGATCGAGGCATCATGTTAGCTGGTGGCGGTGCCTTACTAAAAGGGCTAGACACTTTGATTAGTCATGAAACGGGTATAGTGACTCATGTAGCTGCCGATCCGCTAAGCTGTGTGGTCTTAGGAACAGGTCGTGTTCTGGAGAACTTCAAACAGCTAGAACGGGTGTTTAGTGGGCGTTCTCGCCATATCTAAGATGATGGTATCAAAAGAGAGCAGCCTGGAGAAGGTTAGTTCACAAGCTGCATGAGTCGTTTACCTGCACTATTGCAACTCGATGCCATCAGCCGAAAGCTGAACGAATACGAGACAGGTTATGTATATATTGCGTCGTTGGTGGGACAAACATGGAGTCGCTGTTGTGCTGGGGGGACTAACTCTAAGCCTTGCTTGGTTCATTCGCCAAAGTCAGGGGGCAGCTCTCTTTGAGGCTTATAAGTTATTAACCCATCCCTTACAATCAGAACCTACGCCAGAGGAGCGCCTGACAAATGCCAAAGTTCTGGAACTGCAACAGCGTCTAGTTGAACTCGAAAGCCAAAATCAAAAACTCAAAGAGCTGCTTGATTATTCTAAAACCCAACAACAGCAAGGAACTCTTGCCCCTATTATTGGGCGTAGTTCTGGTCACTGGTGGCAACATGTTACCTTGGGTCGAGGGAGTCGAGATGGGATTAAGGTTGATTCAATTGTTATGGCACCAGGCGGTTTAGTGGGTCAGATTGTCCATGTGACCCCCAATACAAGTCGTGTACTACTGATCAGCGATGCGACTAGCCGGGTGGGGGCTGTGATTAGCCGTAGCCGTAGCATGGGTTTTATTCGAGGACAAGGGTCACATCGGGCTGTGCTTCAGTTTTTTGACAAAGTACCCGATGTACGCAAGGGTGATGTGGTTTCAACATCACCAGTGAGTAAACTGTTTCCCGCAGGATTACCTTTAGGACGTGTCGAGTCAGTCAATCTCGATAAAAGTCCAGCACCCGAAGCTGTTATTGAGTTGACAGCGCCTCTAGATGCCTTAGAGTGGGTGATTGTTTATCCGCAATCAAAGACGGTTGATACTGAACCCTGAGAGTAGGTAGTTGGGAAAACTGCTCCCCTAAATTCCTTATCTCTCACTGGCAAAATCGAGTTTTTGGCTGGAATTGTTGGAAATTTCTGAGTAAGTTTTTATACTTATAAATTTACCCCGATCAATTCCCCAATCAAGAATCAATAATCAACAAAAATCTAGATGTGACACTTTGGCGGCGAAATGGAGGTCAGAAAAAGGAAAAATTCCTTGAGGACAGCACAGAAGAAACCATTGAATAACATTTTCAATCTTTCTCAGTTTTCACCCCAAGTTCGTCAACTGATGAATTGGATGGTAACGGCGGGTTCTGTCCTCATCTGTGTGATGGCTTTACCAACACGGTTACCAGGGATGGAATTGCTGGGAATCGCCCCCAATTGGTTGTTAATTTGGGTGGTTGCTTGGAGTATCAAACGCACAGCGTTTCAAGGGGCGATGGCAGGGTTAGCATTGGGTTTGATTCAAGATGGGATGACCGCCCCTGAACCGACTCATGTCCTCAGTCTAGTGTTAGTGGGCATTTTAACTGCTCGAATGCAGAAGCAGCGATATATTCAGGAAGATTTTATTTCAGTGGCATTAATTGTATTTGGTATGGCGGTTGTCGCCGAGACGGTGACGGCTATTCAGTATAGTTTTATCGGCGATCGCACGTTGACGGAAATTTGGATGGATCACCAGCGCATTGCCCTATCCTCGGCGATTCTCAGTAGTTTGTGGGCACCTGTGGTTTACTATCCCCTGAATCGTTGGTGGGAACAGATGCACTTACTTGAACAGTCGTGAGATGACTTATGAGATCAAGTTCGGAGTGGCTAAAAGTCGCCCCGACAAATGACGAATTACATTACAAATGATTATTTTTTTGTTTAAACTTGTCCAAAAGATAATCAGTCGCCGTCAGCAGGTCATAGCAAGTATGATTAGGCTGGAATTGCTGCAGATAACGGTAGGAACGAATCCCGCAAGTAAGCGCAACGGTGGGAATGGAAACCGATTGGGCGGCGAGGAGATCGGCTTCAGTATCGCCAATCATCCAAACTGATTGCGGATTAAGAGAAAAAAAATCTTGTTCGGTGAGGGCTTGGGCTAAAAGTTGCTGTTTAACTTGAGCATTATTTCGATAGGCGGCTTGATGATCGTAGGTTCCATAAATACCGCTAAACAGACGGGTCAAGCCATAATTTCTCAAAATTTGCTCAGCTTGTTTCTGACAGCGTAAGGTCACCAGTATTAATCGAATACCATGGGAGTGCAGCGTAGCTAACGCCCAATGCACCCCAGGTTGTAGTTTATCAAGATGCAACAGCAAGGGCTGATTGACAATTTCTAGCACTCGTGCTAAGAAAAATTTAATGGGTTCCCCCTGTAAACCCGATCGCAAAGCAATTTCTTCATCCGCCACCCGGTCTTGCTTCATCTGCCAAAACTGCTGTTTCTCAAGCTGTTGAATGGGTAATGTGATTCCTTTGGCTTGATAGGCAGATTGAGTATCAGCCAGCGCTAGCTTGTAGGTGGTGTAATAGCGCTTAGAGACATCGACAATCGGTCCGTCGAAGTCGCAGAAAACCGTCAGTGGCGCTACAGAGGGGCTATTTCTGTCAGAGCGATCGCACGGCGGTGATTGACAGTCGTAGGCAGCAACACCACTCATAAAACTTTACTCAATTAAGGTTTTTTTGAAACATTTTTTTACATTTTAGCAGTTTCGATAGGAGTTTTAATAGTTCGTCGAGGAATATACCCCAGCATCCTTACCCGCATTCTAAGATCAGGGAAAGACCCTTCGTTACATGGCTGTAGCGAGATATGAGCTACTGTATCAATCCCAGGTGTCCTGAACCCAGTGATCCAGGTAACCTCAACAATCGAATTTGTCGTAATTGTGGTTCACCGTTGTTAATCCAAGGGCGCTATCAGGTGATGCGTCTCCTTAGTGATACCAGTGGATTCGGTATGGTGTATGAAGCCTACCAAGGAGCTATTCCAAAAATATTAAAAGTCCTCAAACCTAAGCACAATAAGAATCCTAAGGTTATCGAATTATTTCAACAAGAAGCCGCCGTATTAATTCAGCTTAATCATCCCGGTATTCCTCAAGTTGAGTCCGATGGGTATTTTCAGTTTGTTCCTCAAGCTGGGGAACCTCTGCACTGCATCATCATGGAAAAAATTGATGGACTGAATTTAAAGCAGTGGATGCGACAACAGGGGAATCATCCTATTTCTGAATCACAGGCACTAAATTGGTTAAAACAACTGGTTGTAATTTTACATCTAGTTCATCAAAAAAACTATTTCCATCGAGATATTAAACCTGAAAATATTATGCTGCGCCCCACGGGTCAATTGGTGTTAATTGATTTCGGTACAGCTAGAGAATTGACCTATACCTACTTAGCGGAAGTAGGTGGTGCGGGGAATGTTACCAAAATTAGTTCTGCGGGTTACACGCCACCCGAACAAGAAAAGGGTTATGCGGTTCCCCAGTCAGATTTCTATGCCTTGGGTCGAACATTTGTCTATTTGTTAACCGCAAAATCGGTAACTGATCCGAGTATGTATGATCCGTTAACCGATCGCTGTAATTGGCGCGAGCAGGTTTCTCTACTCTCAACACCATTAGCCGACCTAATTGACAAGCTGATGGCGCCGACAGCAGCGACTCGACATAAGACAACTCAGGAAATTATGGATGAATTAGCTAATATTTCATCTTTGTCTATTGCCTCTCCCATATCTTCGTCTTTGCCATTACCCAGTGACACAAGGATACAAGCAGCAACCTTGCCGCAAGAAGAATCAGCGATAATGTCTCAACGCCCAGGTTTAATCTCTCAAAAAAAATGGGTTTTGCTGGGAACCTTGGCGTTAGCTATTGGCATTTCCATCTATCAGTTTAGAAAAATAGAGTATCAATTTTCTGCTGAAATTGCTGCCTATCAAGCGCTGGAACTTGTGCAAACAATTAATGCCAATGCCAGTTATATTAATTACCTAATCATCAGTCCGGATGGAGAGACATTAGTGAGTGGGAATGCGGATAAAACAATCCGGTTCTGGCATCTTAAATCTGGTCAAGAAATCCGCCAAATCACAGGTTATGCTAAACCCATTAATTACTTTGCGATTAATTCAGACTGGGATAAAATTGTCACCGGAAGTGGGGAAAAGATCATTCAGGTTTGGGATTTCGCTACTCAGGAAAAAATTCAAACCCTGACGGGACATTCTAGCTTTGTCAATTATTTGGTAATTAGTCCGGATGGGAAAACGTTAGTTAGTGGGAGTGCGGATAAGACGATTAAATTTTGGGATTTAGCCACAGGACAAGAAATTCGCACGCTGACGGGACATTCGAGTTCCGTGAACTACCTGGTAATTAGCCCAGATGGGAAAACGTTAGTTAGTGGGAGTGCGGATAAAACCATTAAACTTTGGGATTTAGCCACAGGACAAGAAATTCGCACAATGACGGGACATTCAAGTTCAATCAACGCCCTAGAAATTAGTCCGGATGGGAAGACGTTAGTCAGTGGAAGTGCAGATAAAACCATTAAACTTTGGGATTTAGCCACAGGACAAGAAATTCGCACAATGACGGGACATTCGAGTTTTGTGAATGCTTTAGCGATTAGTCCAGATGGTCAAGTTTTAGCCAGTGGGAGTGCAGATAAGACGATTAAACTTTGGCAACTTTCCACAGGAGAATTAATTCGCACGCTAAAGGGTCATTTAAGTTCAGTTAATTCTATTGTAATTAGTCCAGATGGAGAAACATTAATCAGTGGGAGTGCAGATAAGACAATTAAACTCTGGCGAGTGCCGAAATTGTAATAAGTGGTCGGACAAAAGAAAACAGCACCGTACTAAGTTTAATAAAGAACAAAAAAATCATCTAAATTCGTTAAATTTTGCTCGACGGTTTGAATGAAGTGTTCTGTGACATACTCCCTAATCACAGGTTGTATCGAGGAATAATAAACAGCGTTTTGAGCGCAACTGTTTCATTAGGGTATTGATTGAGGCGTTGGTTGCGACTTCTGTACCCACTAATATAGATAAAATTTCGCTGAGGAGCTGTTTTTTTGTTGGTAGCGACGCAAACCAGCCTGAAGGTTACTGCTAGCCGCTAGGAACGTTACCCTAAAGGCGCTGGCACTTCCATAACTCAGGTAATATAGAAGCAATATCTAGTAACTTCTGGGTATGACTCCCACTGCTAACGAACAACCAGCTATCATCCGTACAGAACGTGGACTCACGATCGCAGGAACGCGCATCACCCTCTTATGATGTGATGGATTACGTGAAAGCTGAGTATCCACCTAAGTTTATTCGCGGTATGCTCAACTTGACAGATAAGCAAGTTAATGCTGCTTTGTCCTATAATGAGGTGATCACATGGCTAACTGGATTTCATTTGCCCGCGATAAAAGCGATAAACCCCTCGTGTCTGCCATGAATGGCGGAACTGTAGAAGAGAGCCTTAATAGTGATTCTAAGGATAATCTAATCGGGTTTTTGAAGCGTTTTTCTGGAGCAGGTACGTTTCTCGTCGCGAAACCTGATGGTTCTAACAGTGAAGTGGAAGCGGTTGAGCTTCTTCCGCAGACTGACTCAAGTGCCTCTAATGACACTAATGGCACACCCGATGCAACTTGGTTTCAATTTTTTCGCAATGGAGATGGGCAACCGATTGTGGTTGCAATGAAGGGAACTAATGGAGTTGAGTCTTATAAAGGGAATCTGAGGCAAGCTCTGATTGACTTTTTGGTCAGGCATTCGGGTGCTAAGACTTTTCAAATTGCTCCTGCTAGTACATCAATTCCACAGGGTATTCCTGACTGGAAGCCACGTACACCTGAACCTCCAAAACCGTCTGGACATCGGGTAATGCTGGAGATTGGACATGGCCCTGGGGTTCCGTTCGATCCGGGTGCGATCGCCCATGACAATAAAACGACAGAACACGAACTCAATATAATTGCTGCAAATGCTGCTCGTAATGTGCTTGTTGCGGCTGGAGTTGAGTGCACAGTTATCGACCCGCCAGGAAGCCTGCACAGCATTGGTTTACGAGCATCTGGGTTTGATGTGTTTTGTAGCGTCCACCATAATGCTCTTAGAAAGGGACAAAACAAAGCACAAAGATCAGAAGCTTTTTCACACGCAACGAAGGGTGACAAACCCGATCAAGAACTTGCCAGGATGATATCCGCAGAAATGTCTAAAACTTTGGGTCTTCCCAATGGGGGGGCAAAACAAGCCAAGTTGGGAGTTTTGTCAGGTGCTGAAGACACAAATGTTCGCGCTGCTGTTCTTGCCGAAGTTTATTTCATTGATTTTGTCGGCGGTACAGTTAGTGGAAAAAGTTTTCCACCACCCGATCTCAAAAATTCCTCAACTCGTGGTGGTGAAGCAATTGGTCGAGCAATTGTTGATTGGTTGGAAAAGAACCCGCGACGATAGAGACGTTGAACTGAAACATTTTTGGAGGGGAGATAAAAAAATTTTACCTAGCCAAGTAGCAAATAGCTAAACATAGATAAAAATGTAGAGGTTTAGTAATGAATGATTTTAGAGTTATCTCAGCCGGATTAAATTTACGTTCATCTGGTGTGGTTGCTCCCGATAATATTATTGCGGTTCTACCCCAAGGGCAAATTGTTACCCGAATTGGCAGTGAATCAGATAGTGAAAAATGGTGGCAGGTAAGAACTATTTTAGGTGGACGAGCTTTAGAAGGATTCGTTAGTAAATCTTTTCTGTCTAATGTATTAGACCAATTTAATTTTCCCTCACCAAGCAGCAGCACCCTTAGCAAAAAACTAATTCTTTGGGCGACATTTTATTTTATTCCTTTACCAAAGAACTCAAGAAGGCTCATAGTTAAAAAGCACAACAGCTTTCTTTCAAACCAGCAACCTATGCCAAATTGATTGTTTAGTTATACAAAACACAACATCTATTCAGGTGAATAATCATGGCAACACTAAAAGTTAAAACTGACAGTCTGAATCTGCGTAGATCTCCAGAAATCAAAGATGGAAATATCATCACCTCTTTACCCCTTGCCCAAACGGTAGAGGTTGTGGATGGAAACCCTGCTAATAGATTCTGGGAAGTTAAAACTATCGTTAATGGCAGTACTTTAAAAGGATTTGTTAGTGCGGCTTTTTTACGTCAATTTGTAAGCTCGGCTAAAGAGGCATTAATTAGTGCTGCTGTAAAAGAATGGCTTCGATTTGAGCGAGGGAATAAATTAGAATTTGAAGATCCTCAATATAAATATGTTGGAGAATATTGGTCAAAAATCGGATTAAATCTTGATGGAAAAGATCGAGATCAACCTTGGTCGGCAGCGTTTATTTCCTTTGTTGCCCGTGCTGCTGGGTACAATGACTTTAAATTTGCTCCTGCTCACTCTACATACGTTTATGACGCCGTTAAAAAACGCAAGTCCAATGTTACTACTGCACCTTTTTGGGGATTTAAAATTACTGAACATAAACCGCAATTGGGCGATTTAGTCTGCCGCTGGCGAGAGAATCCAATTACTTCCATTGATTCACTGCCAAGTGGAGGATTTAAGAGCCACTGTGACATTGTAGTAGAAATTCGGGATTCAGAAGTGCGTACTCTTGGTGGCAATGTCAATCATTCAGTGTCAATCACTGCATATCCATTGAATTCTAGTGGTTTCCTCAGACCAGCAAGCAATGTCTATGGTGTCCTGAGAAACAATTTTTAATTAAACGGAGGAATTGAAATCATGTCCAGATGGTGCTTCAATTAGATAGAGCAATGCTATCGCTCTTGTGTCACTTTCGGAAGGGCGAAGCCTGAAACCCTTACAGTCAGAAAGTTTGACAATTTGCCCCTATTTAATGAGTTTCTATCAGTTTCTCAACGCCCAAATACTTGGCAGTCATGGCTTTCAGCAATTAGCTTTGATGGTTCTTTTCCCAGATTGACAATAGAGCGTTACTATGATATTTACTATAAATCTAATTTTGAATATCCATCGAATAGAAGTAGCCAAACGACAACAACAATCCAATGAATTACAACAGGGGGCCAGATTGAGCGAGAGTGCCAGTAGGAAATCGTCAACGTGATTCCTAAAATTAGCGTTGACAACAGAAAACCGGGATTGGTGAAAACTCCGAAAGCTTTTTGGTAAAATAAAGCGGCAAATATAGGATGACCGATGACATAAAGAACTATGCTGGTAAAAGCCATAGTTAATTGGATATTGACTGGAGTATTGCTGGTTTTACTGGGAAGTGGCAGGACGCGAAATAGCAGCTCTTCTGCAAAAGAGGGAAAAAAGAAGCGACTCACTAAAATTTTGACAATGCCTAGAAAAGATAAATGCAAAATTCTAACTTCTAAAAGCCCCGAATAAAATCCTATTGGTAAACAAGTTAAAGAAATAATCAATAACAGAAAAACCGTCATGAGCCAACTCTCCAGAGTCGGTACAGTGAGTAGAGCCGAGATGACTTTGTGGTAAATTCTTTCCCTAAAATTCATCTCGGCTGCTCCCGTACTTAGGCGAAATTAACCCAATTATTCACACTGATCTACTCAGGTAATCCATCCTCAGTTGGCTGTAGGTAGATAACCGGATCAGGAAAATTGGGACTGACAACATAGATTGTGCCAGTACCATCTGCACGACCAATTTCAATCTCACTGAAGCCATCAACTATGAAATCAATCTCCGCATCAATGATATCTAAGAAACTGCCACCCTGATTAGAGGTTGCCCCCACCACAATATCTTGATCCAGAGTAAATGTACCAAACTGGAGAATACCACCATTACTCTCAATTTCGCTGCCATCGGCAATATCTACTTCATCACCAAAATAGGTAATGTTACCACCGCTTACGCCGCCACTGGCATCTGTGCTACTAACTACCACAAAACCCGCTGATAGTTTCACATTACCGCCTGTACCAGTGGCAGAACTCACATCAATCATAGAAGCACTTCCATCCGGTGCAGCGTTTGTCGTGTCGATTTTAGTTGGCTCATTACCACTGATGGAAACATCACCGCCGATACCTGACCCTTCAGAGCGAGCAATGACCCTGCTGGTGGAAATATTTCCATCAGCCACTGAAAGCGACACATCACCGCCATCGACCGAATCAGAACTCGCATCAATGATGCCATTGCTGGTGTCAATATCTCCAAAGGCTTCGCTAATGCTTAAGCTAATATTGCCGCCAATTTCAGATCCGGTGGAGTTAGAGAGTAAGCTAGCCGTGCTGATATTGCCATCAACGGTAGACAGACTAATGTCACCTCCTACACCTAAGCTAGTCCCTGACTTGATGGTTCCGGTAGTGGTGTTGATCGAACCTTCCTGCCCGTTTATAGTCAGATCAATATTGCCACCAGTCGTGCCATCTGATTCAGAGAAGGAACTGAGGCTGCTAACGCTAATGCCGCCTTGATTGGTGCTGAGATTGATGTCGCCACCGTTACCCCCTGCTGAGGTCGAGTTGTATGCCCCACTGGTGGTGTCAATCGAGCCGAGACCATTATTGATTGTGGCAGTAATGTTACCACCATTCCCTGACCCATTCGAGGAGGTATTGACATCAGCGGTGTCAATATTGCCCTCATCAGTTTCCAGGGAAACGGCACCGCCATCCCCATTAGCGGCGCTCGCATCAATGGTGCCGCTCGCTGTAATTTGACCCAAATTTTGACTCGCGGTGGCGCTGATAGTTCCACCATTGCCTGCACCGCTTGCACTCGCATTCAAATTTTGAATTTGAATATCGCCTTCATCGGTATCAAGGTCAATGTTACCCGCATTACCATCAACGCTGGTTGAGTCAAGCAAACCGTTGGTAACATCAATACTACCAATGCCGCCTGCATCTGAGACAATATTGCCGCCATTACCTGCTTCAATGGCGCTGGAGTTGAGATCAGCCGTCTGAATATTGCCGTCTATAGTAGTCAGCTCAATCTTGCCGCCATCAGCAACGGTGCCTCCTGAGGTGAGTGTTCCGGCGGTGGTGTCGATGGAGCCTTCGATATCTTGAATATTGAGTTCAATTTGTCCACCTTTTCCGTCTGCATCTTCCGAAAAGGTGTTGACATCGGCGGTAGAAATAGTTCCCTGGAAGGTTAGCATTTCAACATTACCACCTTCACCAACAGCAGCGATCGCATCAATGGTTCCAGTGGTAGTGTTGATAGAGCCTGTACCCGCAGCCACATCTAAGGTGACTTCACCCCCTGCTCCTCCATCACTCGAAGCGTTAATATTACTAGAGCTGATATTGCCTTCATTAGTGGCTAGCTTCACCTCACCGCCATCACCACCGACTGAGGTGCTGGTTAAACTACCATTGGTGGTATCGATGGAGCCAATACCACCGTTGATGGTGAGCTGAATTTCTCCGGCATTGGCAGCTCCACCGGAACTGGTGTCAACGTCAGCAGTATCAATATTACCTGCTGCCGTCGTAAAGAATACGTTGCCGCCTGTACCCTAAGCATCAGCTTTGATTGTGGAGTCAGCACTGACGTAGGTACGGGATGCGGTTGGTAGAGTACCACCGCCCTGATAATCGCCACCAATGTAAACTTCACCGCCGCCAGTGGTTCCGGATGCATCGATATCGGCACTAATGACACCGACGCGATCGCCAAGTACACTAACGCTACCACCGATTTCAGAGCTAGAGGCATCGAGGGAACCTGAGGAGATGGCAACTCCTGACTCGTTTGGCACTGTTGTTCCAGATTCCGTTAAGTACACTGATCCATCAGAGTTAACATCAATGCTATCACCAGTGACATTAGAACCATCGCCAGTCAACAATTCTGGCAGGCTAGCCGGATCAATCGTGGCGCTTGCATCGCCGGGATTCGTCACTTCCAGACTGAGAATCATCCCTTTCTGACTCACCCGCACTCGATTGGTGCCAGGAACCGCTGCAATGGTAATATTACCATCAGGCGCTGTTAATGTTCCTGTGTTGACGACGTTGCCTCCAATTAGGGATAAATTGTTTCCTTCTGTAACCGCCAAATCCCCGACGTTAACGATACTGCCAGGATTTGCTACTGTGAACGCAAATTGGCTAGGATTCCCCACCAAGGTGGTGTAGTTATTATCTCCAATGGCGTTGAACCAGTTATCGCCAAAACCGATGCGATCTGCGGTTGTTGCCGTAAAAGCACCCGGTACATCCAGTTGAGCATTTTCACCAAAGATTATACCGGCTGGATTGATGAGAAAAAGATTAGAATTGCCGCCGGTTACCCGAATTAGACCATTAATTATAGATGGATCAGTGCTGATCACACGACCCAATATGTTTTGAATTTGAGGATTGGATAAAAAATGCACGCTCTTGAAGGCTGGTGGGCAATGAGCGCACGATAAGGTTCTAAATACTGAATAGCTTAAGCGTTTGAGCAATATTTACATAATTTAATATTAAGATAACGCTTTTCGTCAATCGGCTTCCCTTCTTTCAGGTGTTATTCCACAATCACAGGGACAACAAAGAGGTAAGTTAACCTAAATTGAGTCTAGAAAAAGCGTCACTCGACCTATAGACAGATATAATCATGCATAATTAGCCTTGTCGGTAATTGAGGCTTGCGCCCAGAAAACCCTTCTATATTTGGAGAATCTCCAATGACTCACCATATCTTAGTTGTAGAAGATGAGGCAAAACTCGCCCAACTTTTTGAACGGTTCCTTCAATATAAAGGATACCAAGTTAGTGTTGCATCGGATGGGTTAGCGGGTTTAGCGACAGCGCGGGAATCTCAGCCGGATTTGCTGATTCTCGACTGGATGCTACCGGGGGTATCGGGACTAGAAATTTGTCGCCGCTTGCGGAGTACAGGGGTAATGGTTCCCATTATATTGCTAATCGCGAAAGATGAAGTAAGTGATCCCGTAGCGGGATTGGATGGGGGTGCAGATGACTATCTAGTCAAACCGTTTTATCTTGAAGAGTTGTTCGCCAGAGTCAGGGCGCATCTGCATCCCAATCAGGAGGAAGACTCAGATACCGGACAATTTGCTGATTTAAGTTTAAACCGTTCTACCCGTGAAGTCTATCGGGGCGATCGCTTAATTGAACTCACGGCTGAGGAATTTGATTTACTCGATTATCTCCTCTCCCATCCTTGTCAGCCTTTTCATCGTCGCACAATCTTTGAACAAGTCTGGGGGTGTGATTGGAGCGATGACAATCTCAGTATTCTCGATCAATGCGTGTGCTGTTTGCGTAAGAAACTGACAGCCAATGGGGAAAAGCCCTTGGTGCAGGTTCTGTGTGGTGTCGGTTATGTGTTGCGGGAATAATCTCAAAAACTAAACCGCAGATGAATCCGAGGATTCAGTTTTTCGTCAACCCGCTTCCCTTCTTTCAGATGTTGTTCCACAATCAGGCGGACATCACTAGGTTGAACCCGATAATACCAGGTTTCTTCAGGTACAACTCGCACCGTGGGACCACAACTACATTGTCCTTGACAACCTGTCCCTTTTACCTGAAAATCTGTATCTTCAGCCGCTTTCTCAAAAGCAGCCAGGACATCGGCTGAACCTTCGGCTTGACAGGAGCGATGTTGACAAACTAGCACTTGCTTGGGTGTATTATTTTGGGAGTCGGTTGCCACTGATTGTTGATTTTAGTTCTACGTGTTCTTTCTTATCTTAACGCTGACCTATTTAGCTTGAACAATCAACCATAAGACATAAGACGTACCTTGCTTCTCGCTCTTTTGAGTATGACGAATGACAAATGACAAATAACATTTAATTGTCTCACCTACTTATGACCATTACCATCTTGCGGTGGATTAGCCGTTGGTTGTTGATCTAACCACTTCGCCAAACTCTGGGATAGCTGCGCCAAGGATTCAACTAATTGAGGAGAAATGTCTACAGGTAAACTTCCTGAACGAACGTGGAGATCCCGTTGCGGGAAAGGTATTTCCACACCTCGATGGCGGAGAATTACCTCAATCCGAAAATAAAGGTCACTTTTAATTTGGAACTGCTTACGGGGTTCACTAATCCAAACCAATAAATCAAAATCCAGAGAACTATCACCAAATCCCTTAAAAAAAACTCTGGGTGTGGGTTGCACGAGAACATCAGTATGTTCTTTTGCTGCATCAATCAAAGCCGATCTGACAGTAGTTAGATTTGACCCATACGCGACACCTACAGGTATCTTTAACCGGGATACTGAACTGTGATGTGACCAGTTGAGAACTTCCGATTCCAAAAATTTGGAATTAGGAATAATAATGGTAATGTCATCTAATGTTTTGACTTCGGTACTGCGAACATTAATATATTCCACAGTTCCCATCAATCCGCCCACATCAACGAAATCACCAACTTGAATTGGACGTTCAAAGATTAATACCAAGCCGCTAATAAACTCCTTAGCAATGCCCTGTAATCCCAAGCCAATGCCAACCCCCAACACGCCAGCAAATACGGTGAGGGAACTAATATCTAAACCCCATAACTGCAATAAGACAAGGCTGGTGATAAAAATAAAGGCATAATTTAAAATAACCGCAATAGTTTCCTGAGACGAACGACTCAAACCCGTGAACCGTAAAACCCGCGATCGCAACCCTTGTTTAATCACTTTTGCCAGGAGAATTAGCCCAACAAATAATCCAGTGAGAATGAGTAGATTCAACACTGAATAGGAGTTATCTCCTAAGGGAATCAGGTCTGAGGTTAAACTGGTAATTAAAGTATCAGTAACGATGCGACTTAATTGTCGGGTTTGGCGAAACTGGTTGGTAATGTAAATCAGCGCATAGATCCAGATCGCACAGCGGATGAGTCCCAGGAGAAATTGTCCGGCGATTTTAGGGCTGTTCGGCTGTTTAGCTCCTTCTAAGGGGGCTGACTCCGCCGCGTCTTTTTCCAACTGGGGTTTGAGCCAATTACACCAAAGCTTACCGAGTACCCAACTCAACGCGATCGCCAGTAGTACACAAGCCATTGAGATCACAATGGCTTGAATCAGATACATTGGTGTACGCTCATATTGTGCCTTTTGAATAACCGTTTGCAGTTTTTTTCGCCAGAATTCAGCTTGTTCTTGAGTCGTTCTTCCTGCTGGCGTATCTTCTGAAGTTACGGAAACCAAATGTTGCCCATTAATCTCAATTACGGGTATTTTTTGTTGATCCTTGATTTCAACGCTTATGGGAGATTCTGCCGTTTTCACCTGTTCTTGGAGAACTTGATTCACATACTCGGCTCGTTCTTGGGCGCTGTACTGTTCAGATGGAGTCACTTCAAATATCTTGCGCCCATCCAGCATAATGGATGCTGTGGAATTGGTTTGATTGAAATTGCTTTGATTGGAATTGCTTTGATTGGAATTGCTTTGAGCTAAACTAGGCAAAACAGCGAGTAAACAACCGACCGTAAATGCCAAGACTAGCGTCCGAAAAATCCGCACCCGGACAAAAGAAACAAACTTCATTGACTCTAAAATTCAGGTTTTGTAACAATGTTAGCCTTTCATCGAAAGAGTGCTTTTAGTTTCTTCCACAGACGGTGGCGATAGCGCTGCGGCTTGCTGTTCCGCGACTCGTTTGGGTTGCAGGTAAAGATTATCGAGCAAAACAGACGCCCCCGCTATCCAAGGGGGAACAATTAACGCCCCGATAATCCCCAACACCTGTGCGCCACCGACTACCGCTAACAACTGATACAGGGGATGAACTCTCACCGAAGAACCGACTAAAAGGGGGTCAAGCACATAAGTTTCCACATTTTGAATAACCACAAATAGGAGAAATACCCATAAAAAAGTCCACCCCCCTTGGGCAATTGCCACAATCAACGCCGGAATCGCCCCTAACACCGGACCAAAAAAGGGAATTAGATTGGTTACCCCTGCAATCACACCTAAACCTAAAGCAAACTCGGTAATCCCCAAAAATTTCAAGCCAATGGTAATTGCAATTCCTAAAATCCCCGAAACTAACACTCGTCCCTGGATGTAATTACCCATGCGCCGACTCACTGGCTGTACCTGCGCCGCCAAGCGGTGATCCCAGGGTTTGGGGAATAAACTTACGATACCTTTAATTAAGGGTTCCGAACCGGAGAGCATGTAGCCCGATAGAAATAACGCTAGAATCACACTGAGAACACCACCCAAGAACCCCCGCGTTACCCCATAAGATCGAACAACGAGTTGTTGACCTGAACGAATTGTCCAATTGGCGAGGGTTTGCGTATCAAAAATTTGACTAATGATGGGTTCGCTAATACCCAGGCGCACTGCTAAACGGTCGAGTAAGGATTCTAACACTTCTAGATAGTCAGGGAGTCGGCGAAACAGGCGCTGGATTTGCTGCACCACGGTGGGTCCAATCAATACCCCGACTCCAATTAAAATAGTCAGTAAGCCTAAATAGACCAAGAGAACAGCTAACCAGCGAGGCATTCCCAACTGTTGGGCGCTCTTGATTATCGGGGCTAAGGTGGCGGCGAGGACAACCGCGATCATTAGGATCACCAACAGACTACCGAGTTGCCACAGCAGCAGCAGCAGCAAAACGGTAGCGGTAATCAGCAGGATACTTTGAATGGAAATAGCAATCCGCCGTTCAGACATGGCAACGGTTCAGCTTGAGAGACTGTTGATAAATATTCAATATAATCATGTTAAAGCTGATTCACCGTGGCTACATCATCTATTGGGTAGGGGATTTAACCCCTGGCTTTGGATTTCTACGCTGTTACACCGCCTTAAAATCAGTTTTTTCATAGCTAAAGTCTGTGGAAACGGACTGGCTCACGTTTATTGAGTCCAGTCAGCCAATTTTACCTAGGGTAGGCAAGAGTCATCAAGTTTACAATGCTTATAACAAGAAACTGAATATTCACGACTATCTGTGGCTACGCCCTCCGGGAACAGGAACAACCGGGCTAATTGTTCGGATTAAAGGCAGATTCTGAATTATTGCCGATAGATTTAACCCGGACTATAGTAGGAGGAGAACCTAGTTCCCCCCATATTTCATCAGCTATGGCACAGGCGAGATTTCGAGTTTCAATGATGAGCAGTTTAACTTTAGCTTTTTTGGTGCATTTGAGTCCGGCTTCAGCTCAAGTTGTTCCCGATAATACTCTGCCGATAAATTCTCAGGTGACGGGGTGTCCAATTTGCCAGATTGATGGGGGAAATGGGGGATTGGTCGAGGTATCGGGAAAGGAACAGCTGATATTTCGGGGAACGGTGGATACAACGGCGGTGAATGGGGTATCGGGGACGTTACTGCTTGACCCGACGGATATTGTGATTGCCAATGGTTCTTTTGATAGTGCGGCGGATGGTGAGGATAGGTTTGCCGGGAATAATTCCGGGGTGACGGGGGCGATTTTGAGTGCGCCATTGAGTGAGATTAATGATGGGGCACCGACGACGATTTATGAGTCAGAGTTGGAGGGGTTATCAGGGGATACGAATGTTATTTTACAGGCAACGAATGATATTCGGATTGAGGATTTCACGGATGATGCTTTAGACTTTGCCTCTGGGAGTGGGGAGATTGCGTTAACCGCCGATGCAGATAGTGATGGTGTGGGTTCGGTGGTGATGGAGGATACTCTCAGAGATACCCTCTATACCAATGGACGGGATATTGGGATTGCTGGGGCGAGTTTGACGTTGGGTAATATTAATACCTCGGCTTCGGGTGATGGAGGGGCAATTACTCTCAGAGCAGACGGCGATATCATTGCCAGGAATTTGAATTCGTCCTCGCTCTTGTTCTCTGAAGATGGGGATGCTGGGAATGGAGGGGCGATTATGCTCTCCTCTAACTCCGGTGATATCACTGCCAACAATTTGTACTCGTCCTTCTCCTCGTTCTTTGGGAATGGGAATGGGGGGGCGATTATTCTATCCTCTGTTTCCGGTGATATCACGAGCAACAATGTTTTCTCGTTCTCGTTTTCTGGGAATGGGGGCAGGATTATCCTATCCTCTGACTCCGGTAATATCACGACCAACGGTGTTTTGCGTTCGTTCTCGACCTCGTTCTCTGGGGATGCTGGAAATGGAGGGGCGATTTCTCTCTCCTCTGACTCCGGTGATATCACGACCAACGATGTTTTCTCGTTCTCGTACTCCCCTGAAGGGAATGCGGGCAAAGGGGGAGCGATTTCTCTGATGGCTAGAGGTGGTGATATTAGCGGAACGTCTGGTAACTCACTCCTGTCTTCCTTCGCCCTCTCTGACGTAGGCACAGCAGGAAGGGGTGGAAACGTTACGATAGCCGCTCAAAACAACATAACCAACCTGGAAATTTTAACTCTATCCTCTGCTGCTGAAGCTGGAGATGTTGCGCTCAATGGGTTGGCAGATTTATCCATTGCTAATACCCGTATCCTGACGAGCAGACGTGTGGAAGTGCAAGTACCATTTTCATTTTTGGGAACCCTAACCTTGGAGGTTGGTGGTCAAGGACAATCTGGCAATGTCACTGTCACCAGTTCAGGCAATCTCACAGTCAACGATAGTTCCATTGAAAGTGACACCAATGGTCGCGATAATGCGGGGAATGTCATCTTAAGCAGCCCCGGTTTGGTCAGGTTCAATAACAGTCAAATTATTAGTAATACCAGTAACATCGGAAATGCCGGAACTATCGATATCAATGCTGGAGACGGCATAACGTTCCAAGGTTTATACTCCGACGCAGGCGAACCTCAACGTGGCGGACTATTTGCTGGCACCACGAATGAAGGCAATGCCGGAAGGATTACCCTCACCACCCCGGCGTTAACCCTACAAAACGGAGCCAATATTGGCACTACTACAGCAAGTTCTAGCCAAGCTGGAAATATTACCCTAGCGCCTGACTCCCAAGTATCGGCTTCTACATCTGGAAGTGGCAAAGGTGGCGATTTAATCCTGAGTGCGCCGCAAGCGATTACCATTGCGGGACAAGGACGATTGGCGGTAGAAAGCCGGAGTACAGGGGATGCGGGGAATGTATTAGTCACGACTCCCCAATTTACTCTCACTGATGGCGTGGAACTGTCGGCGGCGGCGACAAGCAGTGGCAATGCGGGAGAAGTTCGCATTAATACCCAACAGTTGACTCTGGAGAATGAGGCACAGATATTAGCATCTAATGTCTCTAGTCGCAGTGAGGGGATTATCCTAGAAGGTTTGGATAGCTTGAAAGTTGATAACAACAGCGCCATATCAGCCTCGACTCAAACCGGTGAGGCGGGAAGTTTAAGGATTAATGCAAATTCAAATCCAGCTAATTCGGTGCAAGTGAGTAACAATAGTCGCTTATCCGTGGAAGCCACTCAAGGCGGTACAGCAGGTAACTTAACCATTAAAACCGGGCAAATGTCTGTTCAGGATGAAGCCGCAGTAACCGTTAGTAGCCCCTCTGGACAAGCAGGTAGTCTGCTAATTACTGCTAATGCTTTACGCCTTAACCAAGGCAAACTGACAGCGGAAACTGGAGGCACTAACACCCAGGAAGGGGCAAATATTAACCTAAATTTATCGGATTTGTTGTTGATGAGCAACGAAAGCCTAATTTCTGCCGAAGCCTTTAGTAATGCTGATGGCGGTAATATCACCATTGATACTCGCTACTTAATTGTCCTACCCCCAGACGGCGCAAATGGTAGCGACATTATTGCCAAAGCTGATAAGGGCAATGGCGGTAATATTACTATCTCCGGTCAAGGGATTTTCGGGATTCAAGAACGTCTAGCTATTGAGGGAAATCGCAGCAATGATATTGATGCCAGTTCTCAATTTGGTTCCCCCGGTAACGTTACCCTCAATATACCTCTTGACCCCAGTCGGGGACTGACGGAATTACCCAGCAATTTTGTTGACCCGACGGGGCAAATTATTCAAGGTTGTCCCGCAATGGGAGAAAATGGCGGTAGTCGATTTGTGGTGACAGGGCGGGGAGGTGTGCCACCTACTCCGGATGATGTGCTTACTTTGGATACTGTTTTAGATGATTTAGGTACTCTGGCACAAGAGACACAGATGCAGGCACAGGAGGAAATGGAGATAGTAGAAAATCAAATTTCCAATCGAATTATCGAGGCTCAAGGTTGGGTGAAAACGGCGGATGGACAGGTTATTATAGTTGCTGAATTTCCCGACGCTACGCCTTCTGGAAACTGGAATAATCCCGCTAATTGTTCAGATTATAAGCAAAATCCATGATGGTTTACATACCACTGGCGAATTCGGAAAACCTAACCCCCCAGCCCCTTTCTTACCCCTCTCATTCCCCCCTGCAAGAAACCCCATTTTTGCTCTGGCGACTGGAAGTCGCAGCTACACAAACTTTCGTCCGCCTGCGCGGACTAGATTATAAAGTGGGTGGCTAACCCTGATTGGGTATTACATCATGTCCGGATAAACAGTTACGATAAAATTAACACACCAATATTTACTGGACTCAACTTATAGCGCTTCGCGCTGGTGTATTTACACATTAGATAGGGATGCTTGATCAGGAGGAATTTAGAACACTTGTACTGTAACTACGCGAGAGCGAACTGCTATATATCGTAAGTGATCAATCGGACATGATATTAGTAGACTAAAGACCATAATTGAGTTCAGAAGCAAAAAATATATTCCGCTTCCCTCCCCTTGTAGGGGAGGGCGAGGGAGGGGTCTGACCCCTGAGTTAATTGACCAGCAGTATCCTTTAAGGTCAAACATCTGAACTACTAACTTATCCAACTCGGTGAAATGGTCAAGCAACGGTTTATCGTTCCGATTCTTCAGCCAAAATCCCTCAAGTATCTGGGTTGGGCAATCAGCGTTACTCTGATGACGCTGTTGTTGAATCTGACTATATCCCCAACCGTAGCAACCGTAACTGAAGTAGAAACAACTACTCCAAATTCACCCGTTATTGATGCCCTAACAGTAACTACGTCTCAACTCGTACAACAAGGTAAAAAAGATTATCAAATGGGACACTATGCGGCGGCGATAACGTTCTGGAAACAAGCCCTGGAAACCTTTACAACTCAAGGCGATATCTTAAATCAAGCCATGGTGCTGAGTAATCTGGCATTAGCCTATCGGCAGTTGGGACAATGGCATGAAGCGAATCAAGCGATTGAAACCAGCCTCAACCTAATTTCCACTCAAAACCAAGATACATCCCAAAACACCTTAAAAATATTAGCTCAAGCCCTGAATACCCAAGGTCATCTACAACTGGCGCAAGGACAAGCTGAATCAGCCCTGGCCACCTGGGAACAAGCCACGAAAACCTATCAACAAGTCGGAGATGAAACAGGCGTCACACGTAGCTTAATCAACCAAACCCAAGCCATGAGAGCCTTGGGGCTTTACCTGCGGGCGAGAAACCTGTTAGACCAAATCCGGCAAACCTTAGCCGCCCAGCCGGATTCCCTAACCAAGATAGTCGGTTTGCGATCGCTCGGTGATCTTCTGTGCATTACTGGCGACTTAAACCAATCTCGGCAAATCCTAGAACAAAGTCTGGCGATCGCGAAAACCTTACCCTCCCCTCCAAATATTACCGCAATCCTATTTAGTCTCGGCAATACCGCCCGTTCCCAACACCAAATCGAAGACGCCATCCAATTTTACCAACAAGCAGCCGCCACCACCCTTTCCCCGACCCTCCAATTCCAGGCTCAAGCCAATCAGCTTAGTTTATTGGTAGAAACCCAGCAGCAACAAACCGCCAGCCAGTTGTGGACTCAACTGCAACCCCTCCCCGGTGAAAAAGAGGTCAGCCAAGCCCATCTCAAACAAGCCCGTGAGGTGATTGAATCCCTGCAACTGGCAGAACTGGATAACTTCTTTCAAGAAGCCTGTTTAAGCAGCCAACCCCAACAGATTGATCACATTGATCCCACCGCCGCCGTTTTCTATCCGATTATTTTACCCGACCGACTAGAAGTTATCTTATCCTTACCTGGGCAACCCCTACGCCACTATGTGACTCAGGCTTCCTCTGTCCAAGTCGAAGACATCATTAACCAAATGCGCCAATCCCTGAGACCCACCTCTTTAAAAAAGAGCGTTTGACCTTGGCGCAAAACCTCTACGACTGGCTTATCCGTCCGGCTGAGACTGAATTAGCCCAAAGCGACATCACCACGTTAGTCTTTGTCCTTGATGGTTCCTTGCGGAATCTACCTATGGCAGCTTTATACGATGGTGAACATTATCTTGTAGAAACCTATAGCCTAGCCATCGCCCCAAGTTTACACCTGCTCTCACCGCAACCCCTAATCCCAGGGCAACTGAAAGTCTTAACCGCAGGCGTAAGCCAGTCAATTTCCGGGTTTTCGCCCCTACCCGCCGTTGAGTGGGAATTGTCGCAAATTACGACTAAGGTTCCCGCCTTACAACTTTTAAATCAGGAGTTTACCAGTGTAAACCTGACCGATAACCTACAAAACAAGCCATTTTCAGTCGTTCATTTAGCCACTCATGGTCAGTTTAGTTCTGATCCAGAGGAAACATTTATTCTTGCTTGGGATAAAAAAATTAAAGCCAAAGACTTCGAGACTATCTTACGTTCAACTCAAGCTGACCCAGCCTATTCCATTGAATTACTGGTTCTCAGTGCCTGCCAAACTGCTACAGGTGATCAGCGAGCGGGTCTAGGTTTAGCGGGAATCGCGACTCGCTCTGGGGCACGCAGTACGCTTGCCACACTCTGGTCGGTACAAGATGATTCCACGGCTCAACTCATGGTGGAGTTTTACAAAGAACTAAACCAGGGGAGTCTCAACAAAGCGACTGCCTTGCGCCATGCCCAATTAACTCTATTGCAACAAGGCTATAACCATCCCTACTACTGGGCGCCGTTTATCTTAGTCGGCAATTGGCTTTAAAGTTATCCTATCTTCAAAATCAAATTTGACTGTTAATTGTCTAAATTTTGACGGTCACTGGATTAGTCCTGGCATTACGTTCAATGGGAGGGTTACAGTTATGGGAATGGACAGCCTATGACCAATTTTTACGCTGGCGTCCTGGGGAAACCCTGGATCAGCGTATTGTTATTGTCGCGATTGATGAGCCAGATATTCAAACCTTAAAGCAATGGACATTATCGGATGCCACATTAGCCCAATTACTCCGTAATATCAAAGCCCAACAACCTAGCGCCATTGGTTTAGATATTTATCGAGATTTACCAGTGGAACCTGGTTATCAAGACTTGGTTGAGGTGTTTACTTCGACACCGAATTTAATGGGTGTCCAGAAATTTCTAGGGGATGAGTATGGTACAAGTGTTGATGCACCACCCCGATTAAAAGAACGCAATCAGGTGGGTGCGATCGATGTTTTATTAGATGAAGATGGTCGGGTGCGTCGTGCTTTGCTATCTATTAGACAGGACAATACTCAAACTGATGCATCAAGTCAGACAATCTACAGTTTACCCGTCCGGTTAGCATTGATGTATTTAGAAAATAAAGGCATTACGCTGCAACCCATTGATCCGGCGCAGGGCAAAGTGGGTTTAGGGAAAGCTGTATTTGTTCCCATGCAACCCAATGATGGCGGTTACATTAACGCGGATACAGGGGGCTACCAGATTCTATTAAACTATCGTCACCCTCGATGCCTACAGCACTTCAAACGCTGCAGCTCATTTCCCACCGTATCACTGACTGATGTTCTAGAGAATAAAATACCCGCCAATCTAATGCGCGATCGCATCATTTTAATTGGTGTCAAAGCCGCCAGTCTCAAAGATATTTTCTTCACCCCTTACAGTAATAGTTACCTCTCGGCGGAGTACGGTGTAGAACTCCATGCCCAGATTACCAGCCAACTCGTGAGTGCAGCACTGGATGGGCGTTCCCCGATCCAGGTTTGGTCTGAACCAGTAGAAGGGGTGTGGATAGTCTTTTGGTCTAGTGTAGGTGCTATTTCTAGCTGGACATTCCTACGAATGCGCTATCTAGCGGTTAGTATTCTGCTATTGAGTACAGTTCTCGTCGGTGGTTCATACCTGGCTTTTTTACAAGGATGGTGGATTCCCCTCATTCCCCCATTACTTGCCCTAATCGGGTCAGAAATTGCGATTACAGCTTACCTCGCCTGCATTGAACGGGAAGATAGACAAGCAGTAATGAATCTCTTGGGACAATACGTTACTCCTAAACTAGCCCAAGCCGTTTGGCGCGATCGCCATCAACTCCTCAAAGAAGGACAGATTACCGGACAACAACTAACCGCAACGGTTCTATTTACAGATATTAAAGGCTTTACCGGAATTACCGAACGGACTAACCCTGAAGTCCTGATGGTTTGGCTTAACGAATACATGAAAGCCATGTCTCAGAGTGTACTTGACCATGATGGTGTCCTGGATAAATTTATTGGCGATGCGGTTATGGCGGTGTTTGGCGTTCCCATTCCCAGCACCACACCAGAAGCAATTGCCCAGGATGCGATCGCGGCGGTTCGTTGTGCATTGAATATGGCGGCAAAACTCGAACAACTCAACCAACAATGGAAAATCCAAGGGCTTCCCACGGCGGCGATGAGAGTTGGAATTGCCACAGTAACAGTTATCAATGGATAATTAATAATTGATAATTGACAATTGATTAATTGGGTCTAAGACCTCTTCGTTTACGAAGAAATTTAAAAAGATTTTCCTTGATTTCAATCCTCTTCTTTTAAGGAGAGGTCATCATCCATTGTTCATTATCCATTGTCAATTGGTGAACTCCATTCGTTGCACCACATACCGTTAAAAGTAAGGATTATAAAAGGGTAATCAACCGGAATTTGGTATCCTATCACTTCCGTTTAGGTAGTCATTGTAAAAATAGCCTAAAAGCTTTATAATATCTTACTGTAAGAATGAGCATGTAAACGGAATTAACATCAGTAAGCTTTAGCTTACTTTAGCTTTGGTTCCGGAAAATTATTTCCCGGCTATATGAGTTAAGCGATATTCCTATACGAGTCAGTGAAATTCAGTTTAGGGGCGACGGCAATAATAACTTCTAGTAGCCGACAGGAGAGACTCCCCTTTGTTTGGTCGAGTCGTTGGGCGATTTCATCAGGAATTTTAATCGGTGTAACCTTAGATCTATGGTACGCGATCGCGCCAGGTTCCCAGTAATCGATCAGACTCAGGTTTTGCACCGCTTTCTAGCCACTCAATCGGTGTCTCTTCTTCCACTTTATCGGGATTTACCCACACAATCTCTTTGAGTGCGTTAATTTCACTAGCCGCCTGACTAAAAAATGTTCTGGCTGTATTATCATCCAACGATATCACAGTTTTATCTGTCGCGATCGCGGCTTCCAGTAATCGTAAATCTTTAAACATATCTGCACGCTTTCTGTCCGTAGCAGCAATCAGATCAATTTTATCCCATAACTCCTTATCCCCTGAAACCTCTTTTAAAAAGACAAACTTCCCTTTAGCCACCATCCGACGACGCCATCTCAGCGCAAATACTGATTGATGCTTATCCCACTCTTTTCTAATATCCGGCGTCATTACAACTTTGTGACAGATATCCAAAACAGCTTGTAAAAAATCCCGACAGTGTACTGAAGTTGGATAAGTCGCATCCTCTCCGCCAGATGAACGGGCAACTGACGCATCAATTACCAGTCGCTTGGAAACCCCTTTAGCTACCACTGGAACCTTCCGATAAGCGAGATTCAGCTGCATTTAAATAGCGACTTTCTAGTTTTAGAGATACATCGCTAAAATCTTCAGGAAAATCTCCAAAAGCACCTGCTTCATCTAAATCAGCACTACTAATTGTTGTCATCCCATCATCTCCCCGTGTAAACCAGTGCAATTTTACTAAATCTGGTGATAGTTGACGTTCTGCGACTAAAGATTGAACAGCTAAAAGTAGCAATTCACTGTGAGTTTCTATAACAACACGGACACCCCGTTTAGCTGCATCTGCTAGTATATTAGCTAAAGCGGCTTGGGCGCGAGGATGTAAGTGAAGTTCTGGTTGCTCGATGTAAACTAACTGTCCTGGTTTGGCTACCAGAAGCGCTACTAATACTGGCAAAACTTGAGAGACACCAATACCAACGTCAGCTATACTGACCATATCATTTGCATCATATATTCCTGATAAACGACCTACACGCAATTCAATCTGAACATCATTAATTTGTCTAGCTTCAACTGTCCAAGTCAGTCCCAACATCTCAAGAGCTTTACCCAAACTCACAAGTCGTTCATCTTTTGTTTTCTGCCATTGATTTATTAGGCTGGCAACATAATCTTCAAATGTTCCAGAAAAAGGACTGGCTGTCGCTGCATTTTTGTAATTCCTTTCTGGATTTTTCCTTGATCCAGGAATATATATGATTTCATGAATGGCTTGCATGAAAATATCGGCAGGACTAAAATCTTGCCTCAAAATCTTATTTGTATGAGGCTGTATTTGGTATTCAAATACTTGAAACGCCAGTAGTGTGAATGAAATTCTATTTTTTCTGACTTCAAATTTTAATTTTTCTGGTTTATAAGTATATTTTTTGCTTTCTAATTCAACAGTCTCAGTAGACTGTTTTGTAGTTACAAGTAAGTTGTTGATAATCCAATCCGGAAATGCATTCTTAATCTCTTCTTCCGCGAGATTTAGTTTAATTGTTTTAATTTTCTCTAATTCATCACTGTCTGAATCATCCTTATATCTTAATTCTATAATATCAATTCCTTGCCCCGGTACACCTTCAAAGATCATTTGAATAAAATGATCAAATCCACTGTGTTTTAATTCAAGTACAGTATTAAATTGACTTATTTCATTTTTGTCAGATTTTTTAGATAGAATTTGTTCCACAGAAGTAAAGCGCACATTTGGACCATTCAGTAACAATGCACCAGGGTCATAGGTAGCTTCCAGGGTTTGCTTCATCAGCAATAATGGCTGCATGCTACTGGATTTACCGGAACTATTCGCACCAGCCAGAATGGTTAAGGGACGGATTTCAATACTGCACTCGTCATAGAGTGACTTAAACCCCTGTACAGAAATCTTGGTGATTCCCTGAACTTCCTTGTTGTTGCTTTCAGGTAATGTAGATTGACTCATAACTTAAATATACTTTTTCTTGTGTTTTACCGCGTTTTTCCCATATCCGCATAAGCCGCATAAACTCCCTGCACGTTATACCAATTGAGGAAAATTCGGGCAATTTCTAAGGCTAACTGCGGCTTTCCGCGATTAATCAAATATTGCAAAAAGGATGCCATGGTTCGTTCATTTAATCGCCCACCTAGAGAAAGAACACCCCAGAGTATCCGGTGCAGCCATGTCATCTGAATCATCATCCGCACGTCCCAAGTGGGATGTTTTTGATAAAATAATACCCCCATGCGTCCCCGTTGAATTTCTCGGTCAATCATCTGGGGAATTTGGTCTAAATTAAAGGGAGGATGCCAATGATAACCAACAGCCGCCGGACATTTAATCAGTTTTAAGCCTAACTGTTTGAGGCGAACACCTAGTTCTAAGTCTTCCCAACCATAGAGTTGAAAACGAGTATCAAAGAGTCCCGCTTTCTCCAACCACTTCCGCGCGATCGCAACATTCCCCGTAGCAAAATACGCGGCGGAGAAATCCGTTATCTTATAGGGTTCTGAACTGGGATTATCGAAATTGTTGGTATTAATCACCCAACCGTAAGTAAAGACGCGATCGCTCCTTAACTGCTGTTGTCCCTGAACCAATGCATCAGCATGGGCTTGCAGGAAATTCTCGGTAACGACTAAATCGCTATCAATAAAGATAATCGTATCGCCCTTAGCCTGCTCTACGCCTAGATTACGAGCTGCGGCTGGACCCAGGTGATCTTGAGAGAGCGATCGCACTTTAGATAATTCATGACGATGAGAATCTAGCCACTCTAGTGTGCCATCTGTTGAGCCATCATCCACGACGACGACTTCATAGCCAGCGACAACAGTATTGTCTCTGAGATGTTGGTATTCTAAGGCTTTTAGGCATTTTTGTAGAATGGGTAAGCGATTATATGTGGGAATAACAACGCTGAAAAAGAAGGATGAGTGATGGGGTATTACAGATGAATTTTTGTTCTTCATTCAGGGGTAAACGGCTGTAGGACTTATTGATTATGAATCAGGGTGGGTTTTGTTGTTCATTTATCGGTGGGGCTGGCGGGTTTTGTTGTTCCGTTGTCGGTGGGGAGGGCGGGTTTTGTTGTTCCGTTAGTGGTGGGGAGGGCGGGTTTTGTTGTTCCGTTAGTGGTGAATATCTGAATTTTGTCCCTAAACCCGCCCCTACAATTGTCCCTAAACCCGCCCCTACGGACGTATTACTTTATATCGTGCCAAATGTCACCCTCTTTTGTTTTAGCCAGCGACGGTAAGCTAGGGAGGCTTTATCACTGGGGAAATGACACTCCCGTTGTACATCTAAAGGCAATAATTGAGGACGTTGTGACTCAACAATGGGAATATCTTGAGCCACAACTTGATCTTGAAACGCTTTTAATTTAGCTTCAGGAACATCAAACGCATAATTCATCGCTAACCCCATCCAGCCCAGACATTCGGTTTCCGTGACTGGCGTGACGGTAAAAAAAATAGCCAAGTTCCCTTGAGTCGATTCTTTGATAAAATGAGCCGTTAGCGGACGCAAAATTCGATAAGTATAGGTTACGTAGCCGCCTTCACCCGTACCATCGGGGTCAGGTTGCCAAACGCGGATATTATTAATCATAATTTCATCTGGGGTAGATTGGACGTGATAGTCCGCGATCGCACTTTGACACACGTCTCCCAGTAATCCTTCATGGACAAAGGGAAAATGAGCCAAATCCAGAAAATTTTCCAAGGCGCGAAAAGCGCTAGCGCGATAATAATACGCACCACAGAGAATTTTACGATAACTAGGGTCATCCCACTCCGGGAAACAAGGAACTGTTTCCTTTGGCTGACCCAGAGATGTCCAAATTAAGCCGTAACGTTTAACAATCGGATAAGTCCTCAAACTAGCGCTGGCTGGTGGTGTCAGGTGAGGATGAGCAGGAATGCGAATGCAGTTTCCCTGGCGGTTATACGCCAAGCCGTGATAAGGACAGATCAAATTCCCTGAGCGAACAACTCCTGGTGATAAAGCAGCCCCTCGGTGCGGACACTGATCTTGCGCCACCGCGAAATCTTCACCATCATGCCACATCACTAAATCATGTTCCAGCAACCGGATAGACTGCACCGTACCCGCAGTAACATTATCAGCCGCCGCAATAACCTGCCAGTCGTTGAGCAAAACTGAGTCTTTGAACATACTAAAAGTATGGTGAACGGATAAAAGTTGATGACCGATTACGACAAAGCCGCCAGTGATAACTCCCCACTCAACCCCAAGCGCAGACAGTTTCTCAAACGATGTGGTGTCCTCGGTGCAGGAATCGCCCTATCTGACTTAATTTTGCAACCCATCAACCAACCAGTTGCAGCCGCACCGCTCCAAAAAACGCCCCTTGCAGGAGATATAAATAGTATGACAACCCTCAACCCTGGAGAAATCCCCCGTCGTCCCTTGGGGCGCACTGGCGTAGATGTCTCAGCCATTGGCTTAGGTGGCGCTCATTTGGGTAATGCGTCGAGTCAGGAGGAAGCAACACGCATTGTCCAAGAAGCCGTTGACGCGGGAATCACGTTTATGGATAATGCCTGGGAATATAATAACCATCGCAGCGAAGAATTGATGGGCAAAGCCCTGGTTGGGCGGCGTGATCAAGTTTTTCTGATGACTAAAGTCTGCACCCATGGACGCGATGCGAGTGTGGCGATGCAACAATTAGAAGAATCACTGCGGCGACTAAAAACCGATTATCTAGACTTGTGGCAAATTCATGAAGTCGTTTACGATAACGACCCAGAGCTAATTTTCCGCCAAAATGGGGTCATTGAAGCCATAGAACGGGCAAAGCGTGAGGGTAAAGTGCGTTTTGTTGGCTTCACGGGTCATAAAAACCCAGCGATTCACCTGAAGATGCTGGCTTACGATTTCCCCTTCGACACTTGCCAGTTACCGCTTAACTGTTTCGACGCCACGTTTAGCAGTTTTGAACAGCAGGTATTACCGGAACTGAATCGGCGCGGTATTGCGCCCATCGGGATGAAAAGCTTAAGCGGTAATGGTCAAGCGATAAAAAACGGGATTCTCACGGTTGAGGAAGCGCTGGGTTATGTGATGAGTCTACCTGTCGCCACCACCGTTAGCGGTATTCCGTCACTAGACGTATTGCGTCAAAACTTAGCCATTGCCCGGGGTTTTCAGCCGATGAATCCCGAACAGATGCAGGCGCTACGCGATAAATGTGCCGTTTATGCGGCGGATGGACGCTTTGAACTGTTCAAAACCTCGAAGAAATACGATGCTGATATTGGCAGAATCCAGCATGGCTTTCCACCCCATGCGGAAATGCCCAGTTAGGTAGGGTGGGCAATGCCCACCCTACGGTATATCAAGGGTTTTGGCGCTCCAAAACGGCAAATTTTTAGTGCCATTGGGTCTTAGGATAGGGAATGTCAAGCTCAAAGTTGTACTTGGAGTCTTTATAACCAAGGGAAAATACTGATATGTCAATTGACTGGCAAACCGCCAAAACATACGAGGATATTCTTTATCACAAAGCAGACGGTATCGCCAAAATTACTATTAATCGCCCCCACAAGCGCAACGCCTTCCGCCCTAAAACTGTCTTTGAACTCTACGATGCCTTTTGTAATGCCCGCGAAGACCAGAGAATTGGTGTTGTTTTATTAACCGGGGCGGGTCCTCACACGGATGGTAAATATGCCTTCTGTTCTGGAGGGGATCAAAGTGTCCGGGATAAGGCGGGATACGTTGGCGATGATGGCGTTCCTCGCTTAAATGTCTTGGACTTACAACGCCTGATTCGTTCTATGCCAAAAGTGATGATTGCTCTAGTAGCAGGTTATGCCATTGGCGGCGGTCATGTCTTGCATGTTATCTGTGACCTAACCATTGCCGCAGATAATGCCATCTTTGGTCAAACCGGTCCCAAAGTCGGTAGCTTTGATGGGGGATTTGGCGCTAGCTATCTCGCCCGAATCGTGGGTCAGAAGAAAGCCCGGGAAATTTGGTTCCTCTGTCGCCAGTATACGGCACAAGAAGCGCTAGATATGGGTTTGGTGAACACTGTTGTCCCCGTAGACCAGTTGGAAGCGGAGGGGGTTCAGTGGGCAAGAGAAATTTTACAAAAAAGCCCCATTGCTATCCGTTGCTTAAAAGCGGCGTTTAACGCTGACTGTGATGGTCAAGCTGGCTTACAAGAACTGGCTGGAAATGCCACGTTACTTTATTACATGACTGAGGAGGGGGCAGAAGGGAAACAAGCGTTCCTGGAAAAGCGCCCTCCTGATTTCCGTCAATATCCTTGGTTACCGTAGTTTGACACTGTTCGTTAGGTCTTTGACTTGGTCGGGGCGGGTTTACTCGCATCCCTGGTGAGGTCAGAAACGATAATGGTGAAACCCGCCCCTACACAAAGGCGGGTTTACTCGCATCCCTGGTGAGGTCAGAAACGATAATGGTGAAACCCGCCCCTACACAAAGGCGGGTTTAGTCATATCCCTTGTGAGGTCAGAAACGATAACGGTGAAACCCGCCCCTACATAAATTTTCTCAAAGATTAAGATTGGGTTATCAAAGATTAATTAAATAGGAATCCACTAAAACGATAAAACTCAAGGGCAAGGTTGATGCATTCACTATATGAATGCGTTAAATTGATGCAGGCTGTAAGTAACCTGTAATTAACTGCCCTTCTAGCCGAGCTTTATAAACGGGAAGTCACACCAGAGCAACTTGAGTTGTCAATTTTTCAGGCGTTGATGCCGGAACTTTTACCTGGTGTGTCGGCTGTAACTGGCTCCGTGAGCAAGTTACAGCTAACTCTTCTCTCAACATGTGTTGATCATCAAGCCATATTTGCTCAAAACTTTCCCAGGAGGGAGCAAAGGGTGGGAGGGCTAAAGAACAAGCTTTCCAATTGGCTTTAACGGGTACGCCAAGTTGCTGACACGTACCGCCGCGCCGTCCTTCAAGTTGGTAATAGCGACAAAACTGACAAGCGGACGTTGAGCATTTGAATGTCTTCATTGGAGTAATTAAAAATGAACTTTTAATTAGCTGTCTATACTTTTCAAATTTCCATTATTTTTTACTAAAAGTATTAATATTTTATGATTTCTTTATAATTGCTTTATATATGCACACATTTTCGTAAAGAAACTAAACAATCGGTTAAGCTTGGTCAAAAACTTGGTGAATTTTTGGTGAAACATCATGGGGATCAAGTCCACAGTGAAAGCCAATGTATAGTTAGATACGAAATTTCATCGGGAAATAAAAACGAGAATGATAAGTTAAACCGATCTGACGGGAAACCATTCATAAGCAGGACAGCTAACCTTGCCACTGCTTGGTCGCACATAGTCCACAAACTTGCCAGCGTTTGAGTTCTCCTAGGGGTGTGGGACAATGACATTGAGGACAAAGGGGCAAATGCTGCGATCGCGCCTGAATTTTTGCCGCCCACTGTTCAAATGTGGTTTGGGGTGTAGGCTGTTCAATAGGCGGATCAGCAGGAGATGAAACCTCCAGTTCAGCCACAAGGCTAGGATGTTCCGATTCCTCAGTCTGGGGTAAGGTTTGGTGTTGATACCACCACGTTGTCGAAAAGCGGATATTCTCTATGGGGGTTGACAATCGACCATTAAGCTGTTTCAAGATAGAACGGCAATTTAAACTCAGCTCTTGAGTCCAAACCGAACTTGACGTGGCAACATATAGAATATTCCGGGATAGGGAATGGGGTCTTGTCTGCTGCGCCCTATCTTCACCCACAACTTCAGCCCAACAGTCGCGGATCAACTGAAACTGCTGTTGACCTTGCCAAAATGACTGATTTTCCAGCGCCGTTACTATATGATTAAGAGATTTCAGCATGAGTATTTATGCGTGCCTATACAGCTATCCTAAACCAACAGTATCCTGAGCTATTGCATTCGTCCTCACCCAGATAGTGCCTCACTCAAGCCAGTCGGATTAAACGGAAGTTCCCTTCATGAGCCAGAAAACCCCAGCTAAATCATCAACTCCTTCCTCCCCCCTGTCGATTAACCCTGCTTTGCAGACGGCTTTAGGAAGCCTAGACGTGCAACTCGAAGCCGAATTAGCCCGCTATCGACGCCAAAGTCAGGGACGTTCTGTCACATCTCTCCAACTACCGGGACATTACCCCCGACACAAACCCGCAGTAAATCAGCTTGAGCCAACAACAGCATCTCCTATTTCTATCGCCCCAGCCGCTCCGCCGAGTCCTCCCGTAGACATAAATCAGCAATCCGCTCCAACGGGGGGTTCTCCAAAACCAGAAAAGAGGGAATCCACAGAGACTGAACCCACTCCCCCCCTGTTTCCCCCCCTACCTAGCCAGGAAGCGCCCTTGGCGACGACTCAGGAGCCAACCCCTACTGACTTCCCAAACCTAGAGGAATCCCTAGAAAGGCAGGGAAAATTAGTCGTCCCGACAACCGAGCAGTCTCAGCCAGAAGACTATTTAGAATCATCAGAAAAACTACGGCAAACTTTAGCCGAACAAGAAACAACGAAGGATTCTCAAAAACCCTTAACGAATAGAATCCTCACTCCCCTCGGTGTCGGTTCGATTTTACTATTGCTGGTTTCTAGTGCTACATTGACCTATATTTTTCGGACTAGCCTAGGAATTGACCGTTTCTTGGAGACTGAGACACCCACGACGGCTGAGAATTCCGCAGCGACAACCGTTAACCGGGAAAATGAATTACTCGGCGTAAATAGACCTAATCTCGCCAGTGATGAATTCTCAGAATCTATTAATATATACAACCTCAGTGAACTCCAAGCTAGTCCAACACCCAATCCAATTTCACCCATCGCCCCCATCCCCAATTCACCTCCCCCAGAAGCGGCTCCACCGACGGCTTCAGTATTTCCTTTACCCCAGTTACCGAATCCGGCTTCAAATTTACCAGCCGCCCTTTTACCCCCTCCTACCCCACTAAGAACCGCCCCTCAGACGACTACGCCATCGGTGACACCAAATTCTTCACCCGCTCAACCTGAATCATCGACTAACAAGTCTTCAGAACAGGCGAATAAATCCACACCAACTCCATCAACCCCGACTTCGGCTGCACCGAATTCAAACAACGCCAACTCAAACCTGAGTAAGGGTTTTTACTACGTGCTGATTAACTCCAACGATAGTAGCGTGTTGGAGAAAGCCCAAACTATCGTCCCTGACGCCTACGTGGTGAATGTACCCGCAGGGACAAGAATTGCTATGGGCGCTTTTAAACGGGAGTCAGAAGCCAAAACCCTGGTCGAGGAACTTAAGCAACAGGGACTTTCTGCATCGATTTATAACCCTTAGTAACTGGGGAACTCTTAACAGGGAACAGGGAATGACAACAGACAAATGACAATGGAGATCGGCTAGGGAATTGATGGAGCGCATTGGCAATAGAGAATGACATAAGACATAAGACCAACAAGCCTGAGATACCATAGTGATAAAGTTTTCCCTACCCCTAACCACAATGGAGAGCTGCTATGGGATTGATTGAGCGCATCGGGCGAGTGATTCGCGCCAACCTAAATAGCCTGATTGGACAAGCCGAAGATCCAGAGAAAATTCTGGAACAAGCTGTAGACGATATGCAGCAGGATTTAATCCAGATGCGGCAGGCTGTCGCCCAAGCGATCGCGTCCCAAAAACGTACAGAACGCCAAGCCTCCCAAGCTGAATCGACGGCACAAGAATGGTACAAACGCGCTCAACTGGCACTGTCAAAAGGGGACGATAATTTGGCACGAGAAGCCCTAACTCGACGACAAACTCATCAGCAAACGGCTCAAGCTCTACAAGCACAACTGGGGCAGCAACGCGAGATTGTCAATAAACTTAAAAAAGATATGCTGACTCTAGAGCGTAAAATCTCGGAGGCAAAAACGAAAAAAGACCTTTATATTGCCAGAGCGCGTTCGGCTCAAGCCTCAGAGAGAATTAACCAGATGCTGGGAAATCACAACACAGGCGGTAGCCTGAGTGCCTTTGAGCGCATGGAAGACAGAGTACATGAACTAGAAGCGCGATCAGAGGCGATCGCAGAACTCTCTAGTGGCGATGAACTAGAAAAGAAATTTAATTCCCTAGAAAGTGGCAATGTGGATATGGAATTAGCTTCGATGAAAGCCAACCTAGGTGGCACAACGGAATCAGCAAAATTACCCTCCTCTCAAGCCCCATCGGGTAGCAGTGCGGAGATTGAGGCAGAATTGGAAAAACTGCGTTGGGATCTGGATAAATCCTAATTGGCGCGTCAACAACCTTTTTAGGCGGCGTGGTGAGGAATCACCGCCCTAAAAGTGCGGTGAGGATGTCAAGAGCTAGCAATATTGGGCTGGAAGTTTTTACACTAGATGAAAAGCCTCCTGTCTGAATACCATTGGTTATGAGTGTTTCGATTCCATTAACGCAGTGCTTTCTCCAAAAGGCAGGAGAGCCTCTATTCCATAAAGTTGACCCCTAAGCAGATTCCCAACCGTAGAGCCTGCTTGATACTTAGTTTGTACATTCCGAGAGGATAAACAGCGTCATGGGACTATTTGATCGCCTGAGCCGAGTTGTCAGAGCTAATCTCAATGATATGGTTAGCAAGGCTGAAGACCCAGAAAAAATTCTGGAGCAAGCCATTATTGACATGCAAGAAGATCTGTTACAACTGCGCCAAGCCGTTGCCCGATCAATTGCTACGCAAAAACGTACCGAGCAACAATACAATAAAAACCAATCCGAAGCCAATACCTGGCAGCAACGTGCCCAACTTGCCCTGCAAAAAGGGGATGAAAACCTAGCCCGGGAAGCACTCCAGCGCAAGAAAACAGTCGCTGAGACAGCCAATGTACTAAAAGGTCAGCTAGATCAGCAAACAGTTCAAGTACAAACCCTCAAGCGTAACCTAATTGCCTTGGAAAGCAAAATTTCTGAGGCGAAGACCAAGAAAGATATGCTCAAGGCACGGGTGAGTGCTGCTCAGGCAAATGAGCAGTTACAAAGTACCATTGGTCGTTTGGGAACTAGCTCAGCGATGGGGGCATTTGAGCGGATGGAAGACAAAGTGCTGGAACTTGAAGCCCGTTCCCAAGCGGCTCATGAGTTGGGTGGTGCTGACTTAGAAAATCAATTTGCCGCCCTCGAATCGGGCAGTGATGTTGATGATGAGTTGACAGCAATGAAAGCCCAGTTAGCCGGAGGCTCCGTCTCCCAGCCAGTTTTAGAAGGTGCATCAGAGCCCAAAACCGACTCGGGTACTGCTCCAAAATCAGAAGTTGACGACGAATTGGAACAACTGCGAAAGCAAATCGACAATTTGTAAGCATCAGCCGTCGATCAGCCCGATCGCGGCTACCCCAGATCTGGGTAGACTACCGACTCGTGTAGGGACGTTGCATGCAACGTCTCTACATAATAAAGTAGTCATTTGTGTTTATGGAGGGTGTTGTGAGCAAAGTACTTGAGATTACCGATCAGGAATTTGAAACCGAAGTTTTAAAAGCCGACAAGCCAGTGCTAGTTTATCTGTGGGCAAGTTGGTGTGGCCCTTGCCGCCTCGTCTCGCCCTCGGTAAGTTGGATTGCGGAGAATTATAGCGATCGCCTGAAAGTGACTAAGATGGAAGTTGATCCAAATCCCATTACTGTGAAACAGTATCACGTTGAAGGAGTCCCCGCACTCTTACTCTTTAAAAATGGAGAGGTTACCCAATCCTACGAAGGTGCTATTGGTAAGCAAAAGTTGCAAGAAATGATCGACAAGAGTTTTGAGTCTTGAAGGGGGTAGGGGCGGGTTTCACCATTATCATTTTTTGCCGCCAAAATGTCACTAAACCCGCCCCGTCTGAATTACAAATTAGGATTTTAAATTCCCTATTCTCTAACGAATTATTGAAGGGCGGGTTTAGTCCAGTTATTGGTTTGTGGCAAAATGTTATCTATCAAACGTGCCCCTACACCTCGGCTTCCCCAAGTCAACTAACTAAACCATGCAGTTTGCTCAACGTTTACAACCCCTGCAAGCCAATGTGTTTGCCGATATGGATCAGGCGAAGGCAAAAGCTAAAGCCTTGGGTCAAGATATTATTGACCTATCCTTAGGGTCTTCTGATTTATCGGCATCTGATCATGTCGTTGCTGCTATTGAAACCTCGCTACATGACCCTAGCACTCATGGTTACTTACTGTTTCATGGTACGCAAGGGTTTCGTCAGGCTGTAGCGAATTGGTATAGCCAACGATTTGGTATTCCAGTGAACCCAGAAACGGAGGTTCTGCCTCTGATTGGTTCCCAAGAAGGAACAGCGCATTTACCCTTAGCGATTCTCAACCCCGGTGATTTTGCCTTATTGCTTGATCCAGGTTATCCGTCTCATGCGGGTGGGGTTTACTTGGCGGGGGGTCAAATCTATCCTATGCCTCTGTTGGCAGAAAATCAGTTTTTACCTGTTTTTGAAGAGATTCCCGCCTCTGTCCTTGCCCAAGCTAGGATGATGGTGTTGAGCTATCCTCATAATCCCACAAGCGCGATCGCACCGTTATCCTTTTTCCAGCAAGCGGTTGCTTTTTGCCGCCATCATGACTTGGTTCTGGTTCACGATTTCCCTTATGCTGACTTGGTATTTTCCCAAAACGGTACAGCACCTGCCAATCTTAATGCCCTAGCACCCTCAATTCTGCAAGCTGACCCCCATAAAGAGATCTCGATTGAATTTTTTACCTTTTCTAAATCCTATAATATGGGCGGCTTTCGCATTGGTTATGCGATCGGAAATGCTCAACTGATTAAGGCGTTGCGCCAAATCAAGGCGGTGGTGGATTTTAACCAGTACCGAGGAATTTTAAACGGTGCGATCGCGGCGTTGCAAGGGAAGCAAGATGGTGTTCAAACCATGGTGGCTACGTTTCAGAAACGGCGGGATGCGTTTGTGCAAGCTTTACACCATATCGGTTGGCAGGTGCCGCTTCCCCAAGCAACTATGTATGTCTGGGCAAAATTACCCGAACCCTGGGAGCACAATTCGATCCAATTTTGCACCCAGTTAGTTGAGCAAACCGGAGTGGCGGCATCCCCTGGAGCCGGTTTTGGCAAGGCTGGTGAAGGATATGTGCGTTTTGCTTTGGTGCGGGAACCTGATTTTTTAGAAACAGCCGTGCAGCGAATCGCCGAATTTATGCGATCGCATCAGTAGGTTGGTGGAAATAAACCCAACTATATTAAGTTATGTAAACAGTCCTCAAACCCGCCAAACGCCAGAGCCAAAAATCTTAAGTCAACCCCATTCGATGACAGTATAACTTTGGTAACCAAACCCCTACTTCGGTGGAAACATACCATTGGTTTACATAATGTTACCAAAGTTATACAGGTTGATAGATTATTTTATATATATTTAATTAAATGGTTATTAACATATATAAAACAAAATGGCTACAACTTCATCGAAACTTTATCGATTTTTGGCGAAACTTCATGTAAACTTTAAAAAGAGGCAAGGAAATTTGTGTACAAGCGATGAAAGCTCAAGGGCTAAAGACATCGCCTGTCAAGGGATGACCAGAGGTTATTAGAGCCAAAAGAGGGTTAGCCAAAGCTTAACCCTGTCTATGTGCTGTAAAGAAGGCTCAACCTATAAAGTCACGGAGATACTGCAATGAAAACTAATATCCAGAAACTGCTCGTCGGGGCATCCGTTGCCATGGGTGTCAGTGCGATCGCCACCAATCCTGCGTTGGCGGCATCTCTGACTAACCCTAAAGTGACTGGCGTGAAGGGAGTGGACTATTTGATCTACGAATACGTCCCTAATCCAGATCTGACAGCGACCACGGATTTTACAAAACTCAACAACGATGCAGATTTGGAAACAGTCCTGCAAGGAAGTTGCTCGGTTGGAGGAGCGTTTATTCCCAGCAATAGTTGTAAAAAAGGTGAACCGGGGGGCAATGTTGAATTATTTGCCAATAGTGAACGACTATCCCTTGATGAATTTTTGAATTACAACACGGTTACTAGCTTAACGGGTGATATTGGGGACAAAAGCATTACCCTGAGCAGTTTGACGGCAACGGATTGGTTTGGGGAAGACCTAAATACTAGCTATAAAGCCAAGAATTTGGCGAATGAGTGGTTTGAGGCGGCTTTAGGATTCTATGGCATCGATGATCAACTGCTAGGGTTCGCGAACATGCTGATACCCACAATTCCCAATAATAAAGCGAGTCTTTTTAACGAATTCCGGGATAAGGGCGGATTTCAACGATTCAGCGATCCAAATATTGCCTACATTGACATGAATGATACGACGGGATCTCTAGAAGTTGGGCTAGCGGGGCACTTTAATGCCGTTGACCTAATCTTTGACGGTTTAACCGATCAACAGAAAAATTTGTTGTCGGTTTTCTTGCAAGGGAAACCTGTACAGGCGGCTGAACTCGTCAAGATTGACTACGACGGAGAGACTTCGTATCATTATAGCTTCAGCGCCGCCGAATCTGGGTTAATTGAGCAGGGGGATATGATCTCTCATACAGGGCTCTATGATCCTGAGCTACCGACTAATGTAGAAGTGGAAAAAGTCCCTGAACCCTCCTTTATCCTCGGAAGCCTATTGGCGGCTGGTGGAATGTTTGCCGCCAAGGGCAAGCAGAAAAAATAGTTAATCTCAAATCGTAACATTTGTATCGTATCTGGGGGGAGTTAAGTCCCTCCTTTTTTTGTGCGATCGCCTCCCCACGACGTAACGATCCAGAAACTTCATCAAAACTTCATATAAACTTCACGGTTCCTTTACCTGATCCGGTATAAACATCTCATAGATTAAGAGGGAACTCGTACATCCACAATAGAAAAGAATCAATATGACAAGGTTATCCGTGGCGATCATCGGAGCCGGATTTATGGCTCTCGGAGCAGTTAGTGCGGCTCCTGCCGAGGCAGCTCAAGTGACACTTGATACCTGTAGACAACTTCAACTTAACTGTACACGGCTTGATTATAGTGGCACGGTCACTTTGGAATCAGATGTGATTTCACTGTTGAGCAGTGAACTACCCGCTCTTCCGGGTATTGTGTTTAAGGGGAACCAAGCTACAGCCACTTTAGAACAGAGTATCATCATTGATAATCTCAGTGGTCGATTACATGACTCAGGTGATACTGAATTAACCCTTCCCCTGAGCGACGCCCAAAACTATTCGGATAAAGTCTTTTCTGGTTTATTTTCCAAATTTTTAAACTTTCTTTCTCTCAATTCTATTAACATTGACGGAAAAGTTTTGGACATTCAGGAAAACCCACTGTCAAGTTTTCGTATCTCTTACAGTAAGGTTACCGATCAAGTTATTATCGGTGGTTATGACTATAATCGTATTAAACCTTGTCTGAATGGTATCTGTCTGATCAATGGTGCAGGTTCCATTAAGACTAATGTTGCGGGGGGTTCATCATCGGTTAGTACCAATGTGATCTTTAATGTTACCCAAACAGCGACCCCTCTAGACCCTCCATCTGTACCCTCTGCTCCAGAACCCTCCTTTTTACTAGGAAGTTTATTAGCTGGGGGAGGTTTGTTGAACGCCAAACGTAAGCAGAAAAAAAAGTAAATATTTCATCCTATAAATTTAGCTGGCATTTAAGAGAGCTAAATAGCTCTTTTTCTGTACTTAAACTAACACTAACTTGATTGACCTGAAGATTCATCAAAACTTTACATGCACTAACCTTAACTTTACAGAAATAAGTTGTTACATCCTATAGATTAAGAAGGAACACGTACATCTAAGCAGGAGATTAAAAAATCGACATGAACAAGTTATCCATGGCAATTGCTGGAGCCGGATTTATGGCTATCGGTGTGGTAGGAATGACTCCCGCTGAGGCAGCTAGCTTGACACAAATAGACTCTTCTGGATCTGTGGCTTTTCAGGTAAAGGTTGATCCATTTGTATCAAGGTTCTTACCACCAGAGTTTCAGAAGCTAATTGATCAGCCACAAAGGGTAGATTTCGAGAGTACAATCATTGTCGATAATGCCCATGGTCGGTTATCTGATGCAGAAGATGAAGAGTTAACTTTTGGTCTTACTCATGTTGAGGACTATTTGGAGGAACTCCTACCTAGTTTCCTTTTACCATTTATCAATCTGCAGGGTTCTATTCTAGATTCCCAGAACAATTTGCTATCTGAGTTTGATATCTTTTTCCGGGATAATGAAATTGTTGCAGGTAACTATAATTATGGTGATATCCAAGGCTGTCTAGAGAGTACCTGTAGGATTCTGTTTGACGGTAGTACCACCGCCTCTGTACTTTTCCCTGGCGATGTTAATCTGAGCGTAAGTGGCGGTTTTACCCAAACAGCAATGTCTATTGTTGATGACGGTTCTGTAGATCCAGGTTTAGTATCTTTAGAAACTTCAATCACTCCAATTGGCTCTTTACCTGAACCGATCGCTTTGTTACCTGTTGATTTTGAAGCCGAACCACCTGTTGCTGAACAACCCTCTCCTGAACCCCCTGTTGGAGAAGCACCTTCTGAACCCTCTCCTGATCCTGAACCCCCTGTTGCCGAAGAACCGCCTACAGCTGCACCAGAAGAATTTGGTGACGAATCTGATATCGCATCTGTACCAGAACCTACCACATTATTAGGGCTATTTGGCTTGGGTGGTTTCTTGGCTGCAAAACGTAAGCGAATGAAAGCAGATTAGGGCGGCTTACCACCACTAATAACAACTGAAAATATTGAGAGGATACCCAAAACTTTACTGAGGAATAGTTTTGGGTTTAAAACTAACAAATTAGTGACTGAGTACGTAACATCAAAAAAAAATTAACTGGACATTATTGCGGGCATCAAGATTGAGTCAATCACATGAATGACACCGTTATCCGCCAAGATATCTGGTTTAACCACAATAGCTTGATTCACTTTATAACCACTGGATGTATCAATCACTAATATTGAACCTTCCAGAGTTGGCACTTCTTGTAACTCTAGCAGGTTATCGGTTCTGACATCTCCGGAGACAACATGATAGGTAAGAATTTTCTTGAGTTTGGGAATATCCTGCAATAGAGTGTCTAAGGTTCCCTCTGGCAGTTTAGCAAATGCCTCATCGACAGGTGCAAAAACGGTGTAGGGACCAGGACTCTTGAGGATATCGACTAAATTGGCAGCCTCAACCGCCTTGACTAGGGTGTTGAACGAACCAGCGTTGATGGCAGTCTCGACGAGATTGGGCATGAGTTTTATCGTGTTTTTAGTGCATCTCCTGTTCAGGGATACAATAGTTTCTCTGAAACTCACATCTTTCAAAGGTTAGAATTATCTCTCAAATCGTGCCATCAAACAATCGGCAATGCGCCGCGCTGCACCAGATTGACCCATACGACGGGGACCATTTTCGGCAATCAGTTGCAAGCGATCAGGATCTCGTAACAACTTTTGTAGGACTTGGACAACTCGCTCCGGTTGTTCGACTAAAATTAAGGATGGTCCTAATAGTCGCGTTTGCGCTTCGGCAAAAGCCGGGGTGTATTGAGGACCTGTTCCAGGAATCGCGATCGCAGGTTTTCCTAATCCGACAAATTGTTCGGTTGCGGTTCCTGCCATGGCAATGCAGCAGTCTGCTTTGAGCAGGCAAAGGTTATAATCTTCTTGGGTTAGTACCAATGTGCCATTCTTTTGGGTAAACGCGATCGCGGTTGGGTCATTTAACTTCAGGTTCACCTCGATGTCTTCTATAGGCTGCTGACGCCATCCATACCCGGTCAAGGTTTCTTGTAGGGGTTCAAGACTTAAAGCCGATGCGATCGCGCCGAGAAACACCACAGATCGTTCCTGGTAAGCATCTAATAACCCATTCGCAGCTAGGGCGATTTTCTGCCAATTCTGGTATGCCTCTGGCATTCTCGAACCGGGCAATAAGGTAACCACCAAAGGACGCTGCATCTCTTTTCGTTCAGCATCAAGTTCATAGAATATCGGTTCTGGCTGTTCCGGTTCAATCCCATCCATCATTGGGTTCCCTAAATCCAACGCCGGAATTGACCATTTTTGCAAAATTTCTGTCGTTAGTTTATCTCTAGGAAACACCGCCTTGCAGCGCTTGCGACTCATCAACCAACGTTCCCACGGCAAATACACAGAACCGGACCATCCTTCCCGGCGCTGACGATTCGGTAACCATCCCGCTTCATCCCGCAGATAATACTCCGATTTAGCCGTCCCGACAAAGGCGTAGGGGGCGTCACTCAACCAGGCAAACAAAAGTGGTACAATATCCCCCACCGCTAAAATAACCCCTCCCCGTTTAGCCCAACGGCGAACAGCTTTCAATTGCGCCCATGTCAATTGCAGCAAACCACTCTGCACATCCCGCCGCAGGTGACGCCCTTCCATATAGATAAAACCACCAGAGGGCATTGTTTGCACCGGTCCGACAATCGGAATATCCAATTGCCTATAGGCTGCACCTTCACCCACTAACGGCAATGCTGCTAATTCCGGCGCATCTGAGTTAGCGTTGAGTTCCTGTAAAATTCGGACAGCAATGACATCTTCTCCGTGACCGTTGCTGATGCACAGCAGTTGCATAGTTGATAATGGGTGCTAAATGCTAATTATAAATCTATCTTAAGGAACAGGGAACAGGGAATAGTTTTTAAGGATCGAGGGTTTTGATCTGGAAAATAATTATTCTATTTTCATAAAAAATCTAACCAAGCCGGAAAACCCCCTGAAATTCATCCTCTTCGATACCACGATGCGAGATGGAGAACTCACACCTGGGGTAAAAATGAACATCCAGCCAAAAATCAGGCGGGCTAAATTACTCGAAAGCCTAGGAATAGACGTGATTGAAGTCGGATATCCGGGACAGTATGATAAGGATTTTGATGAAATAGTTACTATTGCTAAACAACTCAAAAAATCAACAATCTGTGGATTAGCCAGTTCTAAACGTGAGGAAATACGATGATTTAGGAAGAGCAGTAGAGAATTCAATAATACCCCAAGTGGTTCTGGATGCGATCGCACTGGCGATTACCGATGACCGAGCCACTGGTAAGGTTTACAATATAGCAGAGGCACAATTTCCAACGGAAGCACAACGGATTAGACGCATTGGGCAAGTGGCTGGATAGAACGGTGAAGTCGTGATTGCGTCGCCATCCCTAATGCCAGACAGTTGGAGTTTGCCCTACAATTTAGAACAGCATTGGGTGGTCGATTCTACCCGCATCCGCCAGGAATTGGGTTATATAGAACCAGTCCTCTTAGCAGAAGCACTCTCAGCGTACCATTGAGTGGGAACAAATTCAGCCGCCTGAAACCGTTTCCTCAGAAGCAGCACCAGAATTGCTGGACTATGACACTGAGGATGCAATCCTGGCTCAATTGGCAGCGATTAGGAGTTTGTAGATAAGCACAACGGCGATTGCGTTAAAACGGGAGTAAACCCCTGCCTTAGTGACAATGAACCAGCCTAAAAATCCAGGTCTGGAGAGTTCCAATCATTACTTGATAGTGAATCATTCGCCTAAATTATCCCCTGACTCAGAAACTCTAAACACAGGGACATCAGGTTCAGGTGTTCCACCAGAACCACCAAAATCATCAATGACATCGGGTTCAGTTGTCCCACCAGAAAAGCCAAAATTATCAATGACTGAAGAATTTTGGTTAGATAATCAGTTATTTGTTGTTGATCCGCGTCGTCGGAATGGTTTAATTATCTATAAACGCTATCACGCCGAATTTGCCGGACCCGGTGCCGCCGTCGGGGGAATATTTGATCATGATTGTCGGCAAGTGATACCTGTGGGGGATATGAAGTTGCTCACTCCAGAATCAGCAGATGAGCGAAAACGAGCTTGTTTGATTCGCCGCCAGTGGGCGCAACTGACTAGACAAATAACCGGTCACCCAGCACCAGCAAAACGCGCCCAGAAGATTCTGAGTCAGTTTGAGGGCTTTTTTGACGGCGAGACAATTGCCAAAATACCTGACGAAGCTTTCGCCCTCTTGGTGGGGGTATTTCCCCATACCGTTCAGATGATCCGAGAGTCGTCGGGGAGGTAATTATTAGTTGATCCGCGTCGCTCGAATACTGGTGTATTCTATGTAAACCTTAGCCATGTTGGTTGGGGTAATCCGAGATTGGTTAGAACAGCAATGAAGTAATCATGATTTAAGTTAAGTTATATAAATGTTCCTCAAACCCTGACCAATGACTAATGACCACGGAACGAATTGTCAAAACTGGATCAGGCTGGCGTCTAGGTTGGAATCCTCAAGCCACTCATTACCAGGGATTGGTAGGTACCGACGAGTGGGCAATCGAGCTGACTCAGGCAGAGTTAGACGATTTTTGTCGATTATTAGCACAGCTAGCTCAAGCTATTGAAGACATCGCTGATGAGTTAGTCGATGAGGAGAAAATCACCTGTGAAGCCGAAAGTGACTTGCTTTGGATGGAAGTCGAAGGCTATCCGTCTGCCTATACGCTACGCTTGATTTTGAACCAGGAACGTCGTTGTGAGGGGAGTTGGCAAGCCTCAGCCGTTCCCGGTTTGCGGCAAGCGGCTCAGTCTCTCAAAGTCTTTTGAGAAGGTTCCAGACGTGGCTATGAATGGAAAAAACACCTGTAGGGGCGACCCGCTTGCTTAAAATACGCCCTCTCTTTAAACCCTTGCGCCTCAAATCCTTGTGCCAGAACGTGTTTCTCTTTAAGTTGTAAAAATGATAGATCTTATGATAATCTAGGAAAGGTTTCGCGGGGCGTAGCGCAGCTTGGTAGCGCACCACTTTGGGGTAGTGGGGGTCGTGGGTTCAAATCCCGCCGCTCCGATCGCAAAAGTTGACCCTAGAGATGTTGTTTATTTCTCTAGGGTTAATTCTTGGGTTTGGGATTCATGATTCAATCCGAAAAACCTTACAAAGCCTTCACAAAAAAAATCCCCAGTTCTGTTGTGGAATGGCGATAATAGAAACGCGGCGGTAATAGTGCTCTCCGCATTGTACATTAATCCGATTCAAGAGAGGCGTGAGCAATGGCAACGTTAACCATGTCCCAGCGTGATTTGTCGGCTTTCACGGAACAGGATGTTACTGAATTAGCTGGACGTTTAGAACGAGACGATTACGACAATGCGTTTGCGGGACTAGATGACTGGCATTTGCTGCGGGCGCTAGCCTTCCAACGTCCAGAGTTAGCAGAACCCTACCTCTACTTGCTAGACCTAGAAGCCTATGATGAAGCGTGAATGAGTCTAGGCGAGTATTGATAGGTATAGGCGGTGGTATCGCCGCCTATAAAGTTTGTCAGGTCATTTCTACTCTGTTTCAGGCTCAGGTGCAAGTTCGGGTTATTCTCACCCAAGCGGCTGAAGAGTTCATCACACCCCTGACAATCTCCACCCTATCGCGCCATCAGGCTTATACCGATCGCCTATTTTGGCAGCCAATTCACGATCGCCCAGTTCATATAGAGTTGGGCGAATGGGCTGATCTATTCGTGATCGCCCCGCTTACCGCTAACACCTTGGGCAAGTTAGCTCACGGTTTAGCCGATAATTTATTAACTAATACCGTTCTCGCCTCCCATTGTCCCATACTCCTTGCCCCAGCAATGAATACGGATATGTGGGAACAGCAGGCGGTACAGCGGAATTGGCAGGAAGTTTTGAGCGATTCTAGGTATCATACCGTAGGACCCGGTGCAGGACGATTGGCGTGCGATCGCGTCGGTGCAGGACGATTGGCAGAACCTAGAGAGATTCTTACTTCCATTCATTCGTTGTTATACACAGGTGGTAAGCGGGATTTAGTCGGGAAAAAGGTTTTAATTAGTACCGGTGGCACCAGAGAACATTTAGACCCCGTGCGCTTCATTGGTAACCCCTCTACGGGTAAAATGGGACTGGCATTGGCACAAGCCGCCAAGGAGCGGGGAGCAATCGTAACATTAGTTCATGCGCCCCTAACTGAACCCATTCCCCCGGATATTCAGGCAGTTTCAGTCGTCAGTGCCGCAGAAATGGCTCAGGTAATGTTAGCGTCTTTCCCAGAAGCAGATCTGGTAATTATGGCAGCCGCCGTAGCTGATGTCAAACCTGCCGATTATGCATCCGAGAAATTACCCAAAGCCCAGCTTCCGACTGCCTTACCTTTAGAACCTGTACCCGATATTTTGGCAGAACTCGGACGGCGTAAACAAACCCATCAACAGTTAATTGGCTTCGCAGCACAAACAGGCGATATTGTCAAGCCTGCTTTAGAAAAATTAAACGCCAAGAATTTAGACGCGATCGCGGCAAATCCCATTGATCTGCCTAATGTAGGATTTGCCAGCGACACGAATCAAGCTATTTTCATTGATAAACAAGGACGTATTGAATCAGTTCAACCGTGCCACAAACTTGAGCTAGCCCACGCCTTATTTGATTTTATAGGTTTGTAGTGGGCACTTTAGTGCCTGAAACTGCCAGCACTTTAGGGAATTTTCGAGAACACCAACAAAGTAGAGACGTAGTATGCTACGTCTCTACAGATGTTAGAAAGACGAGTGTCAATCATTAATGTCTCGCCCTTCGGCAATGATTAAAACAACCCTTCCTTCCTCATCTTTTAACGGTTTAAGCGAAACATCCATGCGAACCATCACGCTTTCCCGCTTCCGAAACTGGATGTCCTGGCGAACCAAATCACCGTCAGCCGCCTTTTTTATCGCCGTTTTCAACCACTGTTGTAGAGATTGACAGTGATTCCAACAATCCAGTTGCCACAGGGGTAAACCTAGCAAATTATCTAATTTATAGCCACTCGAATTTAATGCCGTTTGATTAATATCCACGATCAATCCTTCTGGTGTCAGCAACATCATGGATTGAAAGGTTTGATTAAAAATTCCCCGGAAACGTCGTTCACTGTCCTGGAGTTTTTTGAGAATTTGTCCCCGTTCAATCCCATAGCGAATTGTTTTCACTAATAGGGGAATCGTAATATCATCCTTGAGCAAATAATCTTGCGCTCCATGCGCCATTGCCCCTAGAGCTAATTCTTCGTCGTTATTTCCCGTTAACACAACAATGGGAAGATGGGGAATCGCCTCTCGGAATTCAGTAACGGTGTCTAAGCCATCAGCATCAGGAAGATTCAGGTCTAACAAAACCACATCAATGGGAAGATTAGTACAACTCTCAATTGCATCAGCGAGTCGTTCAACATGATACAGTTGCCATTCGTTCGGATTTAAGCGTGAAAATCGGTGACGCTGCAAGCGAGCATCACTGGGGCTATCCTCCACTAATAGGACATGAATTTGTTGTTTGTCCATAGGACTGGTATCACTCCGAGGGCAATTGAACCGCCGCTAACCAAAATTCTTCCAATAACTGAACCATTCGCATAAACTGTTGAATATCGATAGGTTTGGTAATATAGCAGTTAGCATTAAGCTCATAAGACTTGAGTATATCCTCTTCATCCTCTGAGGTGGTGAGAACAATCACTGGAATCCGTTTGAGCGTGGGATCTGATTTGACCGAGGTTAATACTTCTTGACCATCCATTCCTGGTAAATTGAGATCCAACACAATCAAATCCGGGCGGGGAGTGTTCTCATAATCCCCTTGCTGGAGTAAGTATTCTAGGGCGGTTTCCCCATCTTCCACCCAATGCAGGGTGTTGGCAATTTTAGCTTGCTTAAAGCTAATCCGGATGAGATTTGCGTCACTGGGGGAATCTTCAACGAGTAGAATTTGAATGGGTCTAAATCTATAACGGCTGCTCATAGCGAGGATATCAAACAGGGAAGGGTAAAGAAAAAGGTGCTACCAACTCCAGGCTGAGATTCCACCCAAATCCGTCCACCGTGGCGTTCGACAATTTTCTTACAAACGGCTAAACCAATACCCGTACCCGAAAACTCGCGGCGGGTATGGAGGCGTTTGAAGATGACAAAGATACGGTCGAGGTATTTGGGTTTAATCCCAATTCCATTATCCTTTACCTGAAACAGCCATGCATTCTCTGTCAATTGTGCCTCAATCTGGACGTGGGGAGGGCACTCGCGGCAGAATTTGATCGCATTTCCGATTAAATTTTGAAACAGTTGGATCAGTTGAGTCGGATCAGCCTGAACCGTGGGGAGAGAATCGTAGGTAATCGTTGCTTGGCATTCTGCGATCGCGAACTGCAAATTCTCAGTTACCTGACGTAGTATAGCATTACAGTCTGTGGGTTTCCCCTCTGGTGGACGAGTCCCTAGGCGAGAATACATCAGCAAGGCTTGAATCAACTGGCGCATTCTGGTGGCGCCATCAATAATAAACGCCATATAGTCTTGGGCGGATTCATCGAGTTGATCTAAGTAGTCTTGTTGTAATAGTTGTGTATAACTTGCCACAGCGCGTAACGGTTCTTGCAAATCGTGAGAAGCGATATAGGCAAATTGTTCTAATTCTTGATTAGAACGTTGCAATTCCTGAGTCAGTTCTTTGAGTTTTATTTCCGCGTCGCGACGTTCAGCAATTTCCGCCTGTAAGACGGAATTCATGGCAATTAAGGCTTTGGTTCGTTCCTCAACTTGCCGTTCTAATTCTTCTCGCGCATTTTGTAAGACATGTTCCGCTTGTTTTTGTAGGGTGATATCTTGAGACATCACCATCCCAGCAAAAATTTCACCCCGCTCATTTTTAACCGGAAGAGTATACAATTGATGCGTGCGATCGGCAAACGTCATTTCAGATACCTTTGTTTCTCCGGCTAAGGCTGACTGATACAGCGGTTCGATTATTTTACAAACATCGGGTGATAAGACGTCTGTAATAGTTTTTCCTTTTAACTGTTCAGGTTCAAAGCCGCCAGCCCTTACCCCCTCCCCTTCTGCTAACAAGAAGCGTAAATTTTGATCAAATAATAAAACACTGCCATTAGGAAAGTTTTGCGTCAGTGTTCGATAAAGTCCCTCACTTTTGCGTAAAGCTATTTCCGTGCATTCCCGTTCCGCAATTTCCGACTGTAATGAATGATTGAGTTCCGCTTGCTTTTGCCACAGACGAGCATTTTTAATCGAAATGGCAGCTTGGGCTGATATTAAATGTAATAGTTCAACTCGTTCTGGCGTAAATGCACCAGTCGCTAAATTATTTTCCAGATAAAAGAGTCCGATCAATTGTCCTTGATTCAGCAGCGGCGCACAAACTATAGATTTTGGTTGATTGTGCTGAATGTAGGCATCGGTAATAAATTTATCCTCAGAGGTGGCATCATTTAACACTAACAGTTCTTGAGTCCGATTGACATAATGAATAATCGCGGTGGGAATATCTTGGCTAGTTTCCAGGGGAATCGATTGTAAGACAGTAATATTATCTAAATTCCCTTTATAGGTTGCTTCAATCAGTAACTGTCCCTCCCGATCCAATATTAAAACACCTTGGGTAGCGCCAGCATTTTCTATTAAAATTTTTATTAAGCTACTGAGCAATTTATCCAGCGCCATTTCACTGGAAAGCGCTTGGAATGTTTTCACAATAGTGCTAAAATCTAGCACTGCTGCCAGATAATTCCCCGAAACTGAGTCCATAGGTGAATGAGTGAGCGTGTCTTTGATTTTAACCGAGGCTAATGCTTCAGTAAGCAAGTGAGGATAGGTTTTCTCCAACTCTTCAACCTTTCGCTGGGCACCCCAATGTTGATACCCATGGCGGGCTTTTTGCAAATAAAGTTTAGCGAAGTCTACCTTGCCTTTGCTCAACCAAAATTTAGCGGCTAGTTCATTTCCTAAGGCTTCATGGTGAGTAAACCCATTGGTTTTAGCTAAAGCAATAGCCCGATCATAAAGATCCATCGCCTTGTCCGTTTGACCAGAAATCTGTGTCATTTCTGCATCAATCAATACATATTTATGTAGAAAGTTTTCTGGGCAATTCTCTGCCCAGTTTTTCATCTGATTTTGATTAACAATCAATGTTTGCCAATAGTCAGTTTGCTGACTATCCGTAGCTTTGGTATAGAGTGCTGTTAGGATCAGTGATGTATAAAAATTATATTCAGCTTGAGTTAATAAGCCTAGAATAAACGGCAGATACTTTTCTGCTTTTTTAATATAAGTAAGCGCAGCTTCGGGTTTATTGTATAAATAAAGAACCCAAGCCCTAATACTGTAAAATGTACAAATACCACTAAAGGTATGATGGGTATGACAGGTGTCTAAATAATGTGCCTCACTAATCTCATCCGTATCAAATACCCATTTATCTTCAGTTTTTCCAGATAAGTTAAAGACAGGTAGTTGACAGGCTAAAATCATATCCGTTACCCATTTGTTTTGAGTTTTGCGGCTAAAGCGCAAAATTTTATGGGTTTGGGTGAGTATATTTGTTAAGTTTGAACCCTGATTGAAAGCATTATACAACTGATTGTTTAAGGTATAGCCAACATATTGAAAATCCCCAGCTTCCATTCCCGCTTCATAAGCGTCACGATTAATGAATTCTGCACATGGAATGGGCTTAATCCAGGCGTTTAAAAATGTCGCCATAAAATGATGGGTTCGACCTATATAAACTGGATTATTATAGGTTTTACTCAATTGGCAAGCCAGTAACCCAAAGGCATACCCCCCTTGATAATCTCCCCAAAGCGAACCTAGTAATAATCCATAATTAGAATAACCTTTAGAGGATTCTGGAGCATTGCCATATTGGAGGGATAAATTAACAAGTTTTACTGTAACCCAAGCATAAACATCTTGATCTAAGAAATAAGTGGGAGGATCTAGACTCAACAGTAGCTTTACCGCCGCTTTTTTTACGCCGTCGGTCATATCTGGTAAATCAATTAAACTAGCGATTTCACGATTGCCTAAATAGAATTTTAAGTCAGCGACTTCTCTATCTAAGGCTATTTTCCAGTTGGCGCTTGGGAAGTCAATTCCAAGTTGCTTTAGGGCTTGGCTTCCCACTCTAATCGCTTCCTCATAGTTAGCCAGCATGGTATACTGAACGATGAGTAGGTTATAAAGTTCAGCCTGTTCAACAGTTGAAGAAGCTTTAATTAAGGTTTGATTGATTAAATAATGTGACTGTTCAAAGTTGCCATTAAGATATTCAAGTTCAGCCAACTCTTTGTGAATTTTAAATGTTAATATATATTGGTCATTCCAGCTCGTTTTGGTTAAAGTCAGTAGACTTAAGTTGAGATAATCTCTAGCCGCTATATACGCTGTTGCTAATTTAGCTTTTTTGGCAGCCGCTAAATTCAACCGGGTTAATTCAAGTCGTTCTTGAGCATCGGTGATAGCGTGACATTTCCAATTGAGATGATCGACAATATCAAAAATTCGCTCATACTTTTGAGACGGGGAAAGATTAGCAAGCAACAGCCGACCAATTTTCCAATGGACGGCTTCTTTCGTCACTTTATCCATTAAAGCATCGACCGCCTGTTGAACGCGATCGTGGGAGAATTTATAATACTGAATTAAATTAAAATTCGTTTCTGAATTCTTTGACTTGGGTTCAATTAATCCTAACTGAAGTGCTGGGATTAAATCGCCAAAAGTTTCATCGGGTGTTTTTTCATAAATTCTGGCAACTAAATCAACTTGAAAGTAATTTCCCATACAAGCGGCTAAACCCAAAACCTGCTGAGTATTTTCAGGAAGTTTTTTTAACTTTTCAATCATCAATTTGACTACATTATCTGTAATCGCTGTTTCTTCAATCTGGTCAATACCCCAAGTCCAATGACCGGATTTTCCCCAGGGAGAAGGACTAAAGAAAATTAGATTTTCCTGGGCAAGGGTTTTGATGAATTCTTTAATAAAAAAAGGATTTCCGGCTGTTTTCCGTAGTACCAATTCAGCTAGAGGGGTAACAGCTTGCTCATCCTGGTGTAAGGTTTCCGCAATTAAGCTGATAACTTGTTCTAGGTTAAGGGGATTTAAGATAATCTGGTTAATACTAATGCCAACACTACAAATTGTATCCAAGCTGATCATTAAAGGATGACTCGGATCAACTTCATTGTCTCGATAAGCACCAATAAGTAATAGATGGTGGATTTGGTCATCGGTTAGAATGGATTCTAGCAACTTGAGGGTAGCCACGTCAGCCCATTGTAAATCATCTAAAAAAATGACTAGGGGATGTTCAGGTTGGCAGAAAACCCCCATAAAGGCTTGAAATACTAAATGAAACCGATTTTGGGATTCAGCCAATCCTAATTCAGGCACTTCTGGCTGAGTTCCAATAATCAGTTCTACTTGCGGAATTACCTCGATAATAATTTGTCCATTGCGACCCAAGGATTCCAATAGTTTCTCTCGCCATTGTCTAAGTTTTGCTTCACTTTCAGTTAAAATTTGTCTGATTAATTGGGAAAAAGCATTAACCAAGGCTGAGTAAGGAATATTACATTGAAATTGGTCAAATTTTCCAGAAATAAAATAACTTCCCTGCTGGATAATAGCTGGACGTACTTGATGAACTAGGGATGATTTACCAACGCCAGCATAGCCAGTGAGGAGTATTATTTCAAGCTGTCCATTTTGGTTATTCGTTACTACCTGCTTTTTTGGGAAACAGGCTAGGCGAAAAAAAGCGGCGAGGAGTGTTTTAATCTCACGTTCTCGACCATAAAGTTTTTGGGGAATTGGCAACGATTTGCCCTGATCATGACATCCAAGGGGGAATTCTTGAATTGTTCCAGTTGTTTTTAACTGTTCTCGACAATGCTCTAAATCAGCTTTGAGTCCTGTAGCACTCTGGTATCGCATTTGCGGCATTTTTTCCAGGAGTTTCATGACAATATTGGAAATAGCTTTAGGACAAAGGGATTGGCGATTGAGAAAGTTTTGAGTTTGGAGTTTTAAGTTAGTTTTTTCGGCTTCCCCGGCTCCCCAGATCGTCTGATCCTCTGCTCCCTTGTCCTCCCCATCTACTACCTTTGATTGCAACGTTACATGAGGAGGGAGGGGTTGTTGAGCTAGATGGCAATAAATCAACTCCATGGGTTCATCTTTATCGAAAGGGAGATGATGGGTTAATAGTTCATAAAGAGTGACACCTAAGGAATAAAAATCCGTGCGGTAATCGAGAGGACAATCCATCCGTCCAGTTTGCTCTGGTGATAAATAGGCTAAAGTCCCCTCTAAACTCGGCGATTGTTTTGGCGGATAATTTTCTCTGGATAAGCGAATAGCAATACCAAAATCAATAATTTTGGTTTGTCCCGTCGCCGGATTAAAAATAATATTCGATGGGTTAATATCTTTATGAATCGTATTAGCGGCGTGGATTTCACCTAAGCCCTCTGTAATCTTAATCGCGATGTCCAGAATATCAGACAGAGACAATTCTATGTTATTGAGTAATAATTTTAAAGATTCTCCGCCAATATCTTCAAACACGATAACCCAGGTATTCTGATAAGCGAGTAAGTCGTATGAGTGAATAACGCCCTCTAATCGCCAGTGATGAGTAATTTCGTATTCACTTTTGTAGCGGTTCACTTCTTCAGACGTGGGGTAGTCGGATTTGAGGACTTTCAGAATAACAGGTTGAGTATCGAGCTGTCGGATTCCTCGATAAACTAGAGAATTAGAGCTTTCATAGATTTTGGCGAGAATCTGGTAACCTGGAAGGACGATCACAGTGGGATTTGCCTAGTAGTAATGCGATGTTACAGACGTAGTCTGGCACGTCTATTTAAAAACGGTAACATCTTGAGGCGAAACTGTCTCTTTTTGGAGGGATTACCTGGAAAAGTTAATTTAAACTTAAACCCGCTTAATCGGGTCAAGTTATAACTCTTGACACTTGGGCAGGTTTTGTGGTTAAGTTATCGGTGAGGAGTTGCCTGACTAAGCAGAACGTAAGGATTGGGTTTGCCAGTGACGCTGTTGAAGCTGGTGCATCTGGTTAAAGAGTTGCCAGCAATAAGCTTCGCTGAGTCCACAAGTAATAGCTCCGCGAAGCACAACATTAAAATACCAATCGTTCGGTGCTAATTCTTCCGCTAATTTTTCCACAACTACATAAGTCCGAACATCGGGATAGACTCGCCCTTGACAGGAAACTTCTACGGTTTCTCGTCGATAGCCACCATGGGGTACTTCTTCCCGGTGATCTAGAAGATCACTAAATCGCTCAGGTAGGCGGTATAATACTCCTTCAACCGTTGCGTTAACATCGGGTACGATATCCAGTACACCACAGTTACGCCGTACTGATTTGCGGTTAAATCCCAGTCGATATCCCTGGAGAATAGCTGAACCAAGGACGAAAGCATGAGTACTTTCACCTAGCGATCGCTTTAAATCAACAGGACACATACAGGAGCCATAGGCAAAGTAGTAAAAGGTTGGCTCTGGCTGAGGAAACTGTAGCACATTAGCTACGGGCAAAGACGGCTCAAGAGACTGTGACGGTGAATCTTGACGATGAGGCTGAGTTGTCATCGCTGGCTAAAGACTAAAATAATAAACGGCAAAGGCTTAAGCTGTATATTATCAACTAAGTTAGGAGAAAGAATTGTAGCAGATTTTTCATAATTAGTGTAGCTCAATCCGGAATCAACCCAGTTGGTCTTTTACGAACTATAATCACAAAGGCGATCGCATCAGAGGCGATATAATGAACGTGGGTAGTACAAAAAACTGGTAGCTGCATCAAGCTACAACGCTTTGAGCTAGAGAGTTGAAACTTTGGCGAGTGCTGACTCGTCATCAGAGTTAACCAATCGCCTCCGTAAGCAGGATGGTGTCTTCGAGTCAGGAGAACCTCTAGGCTTTCCAGGAATATTTGGCGTAAACTATCCACAGCAAGATTGCGAACTTTGGCGTTACTTACCCCTGAACTAATGAAGTCCTGCTTATTTAACATGGCTAACCTGAAGCGGCGTTTAGGCATAGCACTGATACTGCCAATTAGCCTCATGGGAGCGATGGCGCTTCCTACTCCCCTCAAAGAAGCCCAAGCCCAAACTGGCGATGGACGTGCTATCACGGTTCGGGCAGATGTTCAAGAAGCCAATTCCCAAACTGGTGTTGTCACCGCACGGGGTAATGTACAGATTGATTATCCCGCTCGCCAAATTCAGGCAACGGCGGCTCAAGCTCAATATTTTAGTCGAGAACGCCGCATTGTGCTCACGGGAAATGTTTACGTCTTGCAGCAAGGTAATAGTCTGCGCGGTGAAACCATTACCTATTTAATTGATGAAGGGCGCTTTGTTGCCCTACCGAAAACCCAACAACAGGTTGAATCCATCTATCTTGTGTCTGATCCAGAAGCCCCAACCCAATCGGTTGCACCGCCTGTAAATCCTCCCTTTAATCCAAAACCTGTGTTCAAAACTCCAGTGAGTGAGCCATAATTGTTATTTGTCATTTGTTATTCGTTAGCGCCAAAACCCTTGAGATACCGTAGGGTGGGCATTGCCCACCAGCATACCAGTCAGTACCCTTCAACTGAACACTAATCGGGGCGGGTTTAGTTACATCTGGGTGACAGGCAATGATAGTAGTGAAAGTGAGCCCCTACAGAGGTACCATGCTACGTCTGTACATATCAAAACTCCCCAAATGAGGTGGCTATTCTTGAAAATTGTTTTAGAGAATATTCATAAATCCTATAACAAGAAGTCTATCGTTAACCGTGTCAATCTGTCTGTGGCACAAGGGGAAGTTGTGGGGCTGCTTGGACCCAATGGTGCAGGAAAAACGACCACATTTTACATTGCAATCGGTATAGAAAAACCGAATCAAGGGACAGTATGGTTAGATGATAATGACATCACCAAGCAGCCGATGCACCAGAGGGCGCGTTTTGGTATTGGCTATTTGGCACAAGAAGCCAGTATCTTTCGTAATCTGACGGTTCGAGATAATATTCGACTGGTGCTAGAGCAGACGGGTGTACCGCGTCAAGAATGGCGCTGGCGGTTGCGAACGTTGATCGAAGAGTTTGGTTTAGAAAAAGCGGCGAATACCATAGGTAGACGTGTCTCCGGTGGCGAACGCCGTCGCACAGAATTGGCAAGAGCGTTAGCTTCAGGCGTAGAAGGACCCAAGTTTTTATTCTTAGATGAACCCTTTGCGGGGGTTGATCCGATTGCTGTGTCTGAGATTCAGAAAATCATTGCCCGATTGCGCGATCGCCAAATTGGAGTTTTAATTACAGATCATAATGTTCGCGAAACCCTAGCCATCACCGATCGCGCCTATATCATGCGAGATGGACAAATTCTGGCATCGGGTAGTGCTGAAGAACTTTACAACAATCCCTTAGTGCGGCAATATTACTTGGGCGATGAGTTTCAACAATAATCCTCAGACGCGCTCTAGTGCGTCTGGCACACTTCTGGAGTCATGACTGTCCGTAAATCTCTCCCTCTTTTCTCATTCATTCCTGGCTTATCGGTGATGGATCGTTATATTATCGCCGAACTTATTCCCCCATTTTTATTTGGTATGGGAATGTTTTCATCGGTGGGGGTAACCATTGGTAGCTTATTTGACTTGATGCGGAAAGCGGTGGATGAAGGGCTACCGGCTACGTTGGTGCTAAAAGTGCTGCTGTTGAGTTTACCTCAGTTCATGGCGTATGCTTTTCCCACATCTGTCCTTTTAGCCACTTTATTGACCTACAGCCGTCTCTCTAGCGACAGTGAATTGATTGCTTTGCGAAGCTGTGGGGTGAGTATTTATCGCCTAGTGCTACCCGCAATATTACTGAGTTTTATTGTTACTGGTGTTACCTTTGGATTTAATGAATACATAGTCCCCGCGTCTAACTATCAAGCTACCCTCACCTTAGAACGGGCATTAGGGGAAGAAAAACCCGCCTTCAAGGAGCGCAACATCTTCTATCGAGAATATGGAGAGGTTGAACAGGCTGATGGTAGCAAGGACAATCTACTTAAACGCTTATTCTACGCTCAAAAGTTTGATGGTGAGCGGATGAAGGGTTTAACGATTCTTGATTGGTCTCAGCAAGGTCTTAACCAAATTGTTACTGCTGATTCAGCTATTTGGAATATAGCTCAAAGTACGTGGGATTTCTATAACGGTACTATTTATTTAGTAGCACCGGATGCCTCTTACCGTAACATCGTGCGGTTTGAACACCAACAACTACAATTGCCTCGCATTCCCTTGGATTTGGCAAGAAAAGACCGCGATTACGATGAAATGAACATCACTCAAGCCAGAGAACGTCTAGAGTTAGAGCGCCAGAGTGGGGATGAGGATGACATTCGCAAGCTCAAAATCCGCATCAATCAAAAATTTGCCTTACCATTTGCTTGCGTTGTTTTTGGCTTAGTTGGAGGCTCATTAGGCAATCGACCTCAGCGTACCAGTAAAGCCACAGGCTTTGGTATCAGCGTGTTAGTTATTTTCGCCTATTATATGCTGATGGCGATCGGAGATGCCCTAGGATTAAGTAACTACCTCCCCCCCTTAATCTCTGCGTGGTTGCCTAATCTGATGGGGTTTGCTGTTGGGGGATTTTTGTTAATTCGAGCCGCCCGATAGTAGGGGTTTGGTCACCAAACCCCTCAACCGAACAGCATTGTGGTATAACCTGTCCGAACAGGTGAATTGAAAAGTCTATCACATTAGATATAATTAGTGGGTTGCACTACAGAGTCAACCGTTGACGCTCATAAAAAATCAATCCTTTAAAATATTTCTGTAACAAAAGTTACATTATTTCCTTTATTCTGACTCGGTTAGTTCAATTTTTGTCAAATCCTACTTCAGGCTTTCGCTATGTCATCTCCCAATCAAGTACCTGCGTATCTGCGCTATTTAAAAGCCCGACTCCAACCCTTAAGGCAACCCAAATTTTGGCTATCAGTCATGGGTTTTGGTTTAATCGTGCTGTTTGTCTGGGAATATTGGAAGAATCCCAATTGGTTGAGTTTCTTAGAAGAAGACCCAATCCGCGAGCAATTTGAGAATTCAACGGATGAGACCCCGCTTTCGGCTGAAGAACTTGCCGCCAACATGGCAGATATCGACAGTTCGGCAGTCCTCATCGAGGAATTTGACCAACAGAACGCTCTGGCTGTAGCTAGTCTACCGAACCCTAAGTCGGGTGACAAAAAAAATGCTTTGATTGCATCGACACCAGAAAAGCCATCAACCTCGGCTCCCTCACTCCTAAACAGCGTTGCTGAGCCAAAACCCAGCTCCAGCAATCCCTTTGCCAAAGCCTCACAAGAGTTCCTCATGGGGGATATTTTGTCGGGTAAGGGACTCTTTCCCAACCCGAATATGTTGAGTTCTGAGTCTTCCTCCTCAAACTCAGACACGACTTCTGCGAATGCTTTCCAAGAATTGACTGAGGTGCCAGGAAATGAGGCGTCTCAAACGAGCAATAAAAATTCTAATCAACTGACTCAACGTTCTGATACGAGTCCCAGTCAAACCGTGCCAACCTCTGGAACAAGTGGACAAAACAGGACTCCATTACCCACTGTGCCAAGGACGACAACCAACAGAGGGATAATACAGCCTAGCTATCCTCCTGCTTCTGTACCGACTGTCTCTAATTACAATGGTGCCGGACAGCCCACCTATCCCACAGGGATGACACCGAATGGAACAGTTTATAACGGTGCTGGACAGCCCATGTATCCCTCAGTTCCTGCCCCCCCAGTCCCAGCAACGGGTGTCACCAACTATCCTGTGATGCCAACAGCACCTGCCAACTCCGCTAATGTTGGACAATATCCGACTCAACCCAATACTGTTCCCAGTGTCGGAAATAATCCGACACCCATTACACCGGGGTTGCAGCCGAGTCAGCTCAACCGCTCACAATTAAATGCTCCCCGTTAGGGAGAGAAGGTTATTGGTTTATCCGTTAATTTTGTTCCATTACCCGCCCCTACGTTAGATTGTTTGCCGCGATATTAGATGGATGGATAGATTAACCGGAAACCAGATAATAAAACCTACCCTGTTTTCCAGCGCGATCTCACCTTCTAAATGTACATCCCAAACATGTAGGGGCGGGTTTAGGAATTAAATTAGGAGACCGATCTGAAATTGGACAACGAAACCCGCCCTGCCTCCAATCTCAAGACTACGATGGTGATAATAGGGCACGGCATTGCCGTGCCCCTACCACAATTAGATAATTGGGGCTTGCTGCACAACTCCCAAACCCTTAGCTATCAAGGCTTTGATTGGCATTGATATTTGCTCAAGTTCAAGAAATCCGGGTTAAACCCTTTTATACCCTTGCACCGCTATCAGGGAAAATGTACTATGGCTCCCCCTGCTAAGAGACGCGCTTTTGAAGCGTCTCTACATTGCTCCCCCTGCTCCCTCCACCAGACTTATTCAGCAGACCCTAATTGATTGGGTAGGGGCACGATAGTATCGTGCCCCTACCTTCTCGAGCTAGAAGTGTTTAATAATTGCGTCCGCAAATTCAGAACACTTCAACGGTGACTCCACCCGTGGCGTCATCATTCGGGCTAAGTCGTAGGTCACTTCCCGGTTAGAAATAGCACCGCCAATTCCTCGTGTAATTAAATCAGCCGCTTCTTGCCACCCCATATATTCCAACATCATCACAGCAGATAAAATGAGTGAACCGGGGTTAATTCGGTCTAAACCTGCATGCTTGGGTGCTGTACCGTGGGTGGCTTCAAAAACTGCACAGGTGTCACCAATATTGGCACCAGGTCCCATGCCTAAACCCCCCACCAGGGCAGCCGCTGCGTCGGATAGATAATCCCCATTCAGGTTCATCGTCGCCAGAATCGAGTATTCATCTGGGCGAGTCTGGATTTGTTGGAAAATACTGTCCGCAATCCGGTCATTGACCATGACTTTTTCTTTCCACTGACCATTCCCGTGGGTGTCCCAGATGGCATTGAGAACACCTTCGACTTCTGCCATCGCTTCAGCCCGTTTTTCTGGTGTCAAGGCATCATAACCGGGTTCAATCTTACGGGCATTTTCTTCGAGGCTGATATCTGGGTTATGTTCTTTATTGCTCAGAATCCAAGATTCTCGTTCGGTAACGCATTGCGCCCGAAATTCTGTGGTAGCCAGTTCATACCCCCAGTCTCGAAACGCACCTTCGGTGTATTTCATAATATTACCCTTATGCACCAAGGTAACCATTTGCTTGGCTTTGGGTAAGGTTAAGGCACGTTCAATGGCGCGACGAATCAGACGTTGAGAACCGGTTTTACTAATGGGTTTAATCCCAATACCTGAGTCAAGGCGAATCTGCTTTGTACCATGTTCTGGCGTGGCTGGAATCAGATCATTATTGAGAATAGATATCAGTTTGTCGGCAATTTCGCTGCCCTGGCGCCACTCAATTCCCAGGTAGATATCTTCTGTGTTCTCCCGGTAGATAATCAAATCCAGTTTATCGGGTTGTTTGTGGGGCGATGGTGTCCCTGGATAATATTTGCAGGGACGCACGCAGGCATAGAGGTCATTAATTTGGCGTAAAGCGACGTTGAGAGAACGAATACCCCCCCCAATTGGTGTGGTTAATGGTCCTTTGATGGCAACGCCGTATTCTTTAATCGCGGTTAGGGTGTCTTCCGGTAAATACTGATACGTGCCGTACTTGTCGCAGGCTTCATCACCCGCATAAATTTTAAACCAGGTAATTTTCCGCTTTCCACCATAAGCCGTTTCTACGGCTGCGTCAATGACCTTTTGGGTAGCGGGCCAGATATCGACACCTGTGCCGTCTCCCCGAATGAAGGGAATAATCGGATCATCAGGAACGATTGGTTTGCCATTGTCGAAGGTAATGCGAGAACCCGTATCTGGAGGTGCGATTTTTTCGTACATAAAACTCCTTGGCTAAGGTTGAGATCAGCATCACGATTAATTGATGCTCCGAAAAAGTTACCAGATCTCCCTGCGGCTGGGAACTTTATTAAGTTTTTTTGCAGATCACTGCCAAATGAGGAATAAAAAGGCAACAAATTGGTAACAAATATAACGGACGTTTAGTGAGTTACCCATTACCTCTTACCCGTTACAAAGACCATAACTTCTGTCGCTCACCAACTTACCAACTTATGGAGGAAGGAGGAATTCACCAACAAAAAGTATCCAATACTACCAAACATAGGCTAGAATTTCTCTTTTGCTCCCAAATGTACCATGCTATTGAGATCTTGCAGAACTGCTAATAAACTCCAAGTGACCTTGAGGTGGGCAAGAGCAACGGACGATAATATAAGAATTTCCTTTCGTGATAACTCTTGCCCACCCTAGACAAAAGTGGCTAATTGAGATTGGTGCAAGATGTGAGATGCTACCTGTCCATGGCGTCGCCGCTCTTTATTGGCACAAGTACAAAGTTGGACGCAATAGTCTAGGGTTTAGACACTCGCTGAACTCAACCATTATGCTGGAATAAAGCATCTGTGTTGGCTATTGTTGTGCACTCTGTTACTTGATAGAGCGTAGCTCGGCATCAACGCGACTGTGTGATGGAGTAGCCGATTACACAGAGTTGGCTAATCTGTCCTCCGGATGGCTTCTCTACAGGGAAGGTTTGTGGCAATGCGCTACTGAAGTCGCTAGGCTAATACCAACACAGAGTTTTTTGCTCCTGATTCCTGCTATTGCCCAGACGCTTCTTATCCAAGGAAGGATGTTCTGAGGGAAAGCGTCTCACCAACCTAACCTTCAACCTTTTGACCCATGACTGACGACCAACGATGAAAAAAATTTTAGTGGTTGATGATGATAGAACATTACGCATTACTTTGACACGCGCCCTGGAAAATATGGGATATCAGGTTGAACAGGTGAGTTCTGGGGCAGAAGCTTTGGAGGCTTGTGTCAAAAGTCCACCGGACTTGGTGGTTTCTGATGTGATGATGCCACAGATGGATGGAATAGAATTTTGCCGCCGTCTGAGGGCGACTCCATCCGGTCAACTGATGCCTTTTATTTTTCTATCGGGCAAAGGAGAACTAGAAGACCGCATTCATGGGCATTCCATCGGAGCGGATGATTATCTGATTAAGCCTGTTAATCCCAGAGAATTAGCAGCTAAAATCGAGGCTCAGCTTGAGAGAACCCGTCGCATTCATGCTCTGATTGTTCAGTTAATGCAGCTTAATGCCAGTTCCGCCGTCACGGAGTTAGCCAACCAAGCCAAAACCGCTCAAGCGACCGAGGTTTCACCACCCCCGGAAGAAGAAACTGTCACCCCTACACCTTTACCGTTGACACCTGCAGAAGAACGAGTTTTTTGGGAAGTGATTCAAGGATTGACGAATAAACAAATCAGCAATCGCTTGTTTATTAGTCCGCGTACTGTTCAAACACACCTGAGTAGTATTCTCAATAAGTTAAAGTTGGGAAACCGCGCTCAGCTTATTCGTTTTGCCTATGAAAATGGTTATCAACCTCCGAGCAATGGTTAGGAAGGCGGGGGAGCTGGGGCAGTAGGGGGAGCTGGGGGAGCAGAGGGAGCTGGGGGAGCAGAGGGAGCAGAGGGAGCTGGGGGAGCAGAGGGAGCTGGGGGAGCTGGGGGAGCTGGGGGAGCAGAGGGAGCTGGGGGAGCTGGGGGAGCTGGGGCGCAATGTTCCAGACGTGCCAGGGCACATCTGGAAGCGGGTGACTTCTTTTTACTGCTAACTGAGGTTATTAGACCGATGCTCTAAAGTAATCTTGTCAATTTTCGAGTCTAAGGCGTTCAAGGGAGCCACTTTGCCTCGACAATAGGATCAGTTGCCGCAACTTCAAACACGTCGCTTCATGATAGACCAAACGACTGCCTCTGTACCCGAAACCTCTAACCAGCTTGCCGAGTTGACTAGCCAACTCGAGTCGAGTTCTGAGAAAAAACAACTCCAGCTCATTCCAGAACTGGTGAATCAGGGGGATGCTGGTTTAGATGTTTTGATGGACTTTCTGCAAGCGCAATCCTCAACCCCTCCCAGTCTCAGTGTCGGTTTGGCATACCTTGCCCTTTATCAGGCAAAGACTGCCAAAACTGAGGAGTTCCTACAAAGCCATTTTCCGACAGGGATTGTTCCCCTGTTGTCTGAACGGGATATTGACTACACTCCCCTACAACAGTTACTTGCCCAGCAAGAGTTTCAGGCAGCGGATAGGTTGACGTTAGAGAAACTTTGTGAATTGGCTGGCTCTACTGCCGTACAGCGAAAATGGTTGTACTTTTCTGAACTGGAGAAGTTCCCGATTCCCGATTTACAAACGATTAATACCCTGTGGGTGATTCACTCTCAAGGTAAATTTGGATTCTCTGTGCAGCGGGAACTTTGGCTTTCTGTGGGTAAAAACTGGGAAAAACTGTGGCCCAAAATTGGCTGGAAGACCGGAAATAGCTGGACTCGATACCCTAATGAGTTTACTTGGGATCTCAGTGCCCCGAAAGGTCATCTCCCGCTTTCCAATCAGCTACGTGGTGTCCGGGTTATTGCTACTTTGCTTTCTCATCCGGCGTGGTTAAGCTAAAGCTGGTCATTTGTCATTTGTCATTTGTCAGATAATTTTCGCAATTGGTCGGGGCGGGTTTAGTTACATTCGGATGAAAACGAAACGTTAAGGGTAAAACCCGCCCCTACAAAAGACTTTCTATCTCCCCCAGCTAAGAGACGCGCTTTTGAAGCGTCTCTACATGCTCCCCCTGCTCCCCCTGCTACGGTAGCCAGTGAGGTTGGAATCCTGGTAATAATGGCTCAGGTTGTAGTTGCAGGGGTGTTTCTGAGGGTATAGACTCATCTAAGGGCAATAGCCAAAGACGTCCGGTTGCGATCGCCTGCCCTTCATCATTTCTTAAACTATCAATCGCTGAGGCGGGTCGGGTTGCTACCTGATCGAATAATAAGGCTAAACCATCTGGGGATAAACTCAGTTGAATATCACGCTGTTCCGGCAGAACCACCAAGGGTTTGACCGGACTCTGTTCACTCTCAGGTTCAGCCTTGAGATTAACGGCGGCGATAAACGGTTCCTCGCGATACTCTTCCCCTTGAATTAGTTGTGTCAGCAGGCAATAGAGGGTTTCTTCATTGGGGGCAAACTCGCAGTTGACAATCGAGCCGGTTGTACGTAAGAATTCTTGCTCTGCTCCCTGATTATTCACTAAAAACAGCGATCGCGTATAGTCGGTATTAAATTTCACCATTGTCGCCGCTGAACCATCTCTGGCAAAGCTGAGGACTCGACCAAACTTGGGCAGAAAGTCTAGCGGTTCGGCGTCGGAGTTTAACGGCAAAATCGCCACCCCTTGCCCTTGCGCCACGGCTAATGAGGCACTATCTGGGGCAATTAAAAATTCGCCACCGGGCTGATTTTCTAAGGGTTGGGGTTCACCATCAGCGGGGATAATCCACAAACCAAAATCAGCGGGATCTTGTCGATTCACTCGCTGTACCACAATGGTTTGTCCATCTCTGGATAAGTCGAATTGCAGATTTTGATAGTCTTGACTATCTAACACTAAATCAAGCTTGCCAGGGGTTGACTGAGATGGAGAACGTTTATTTGGAGATGGAAACGATAGTCCTGTGGTTACGGTGTACAGTTGTGCCGTGAGTAAACCCCTTGCCTGATTTTGGCGGTCATTCGCCGAAAATAAAATGCGATCGCTCCCAGGATAGGGCTTAAAGTCCAGTACGACTAGATCAGCCGGCGTCAGCAGTGTTTTTTGTTGTCGTGTGAGATTATAGAGGATTAACCGCCCCTGTTCCTCCTCTTCAACACCAATGTAAGCAAAGGCGCGATCGCGACTGTGAAAGGTTGCCTGAAACGGTTCCATGACTGTACCTTCTTCTTCAACTCCCGGTATTTTCTCCTTTGCTCCCTGAAGCTGGACTTGATAGTCATTACCATAAGGAATCGGCGAGAGCAACGTATACGCCATTTTACGCCCCGCCCAGCTAATTTTTCCCTCGATTGGCGGCACCTCTGAGGGACTAACCTCCCCTGAAGGCAAAACTGGTGTGATTTTTAGATTCGCTTCCACGCTGGCGTGGTTCATCGGACGGCTAAAGGTTAGAATAAACGCTGTATCCTCAGCACCGACGTATTTGTCCTGCCAGCTAAAAGCCCTAACTCTAGGTCGAGTGGTATCGCCTGTCAATAGGACGATGCCAATTAGCAGACTTAGCACTACCATGATTACCAAAGCCAGACGGTCAATGGGTTGAAGAAATTTTTTAGAGGGTACGGTTGGAGCTGACATTTCAACGATCAAAGTTGGCATTTAGATTCTAGTCTAGATCCGCCTCCAGGCAGTAACTCTACAGGGTGTAGGCTTTCTCGACTGACTCTCGTCCGCAGAAAACAGGATGTTTTTTTGAATCTTTATTTTAAAAACATGTATATTGATTCTTCCATAAAGTTATCTAAATTCATCCTTTGGGTGTATTTAAATCTCTTTTGAGGTGTTTTTAAATTGAAAAGAATACGCCTCGACCTCCCCAGGTATTACACATTGCTGACTTACTGCCATGATTTCCCACCTACATCAGTCCTCAACGGGTCGTCTTTTCGATGCCAATACCTCCGATAAAGTGGATCTGGAGACACTTTATTTGGATGAGCGTATCCTGGGTGCGGCAAGCTGTGGCATTATCCTCAGCGATGCTAGCAAACCAGATATGCCGATTGTCTATTGCAATCCTGCTTTCGAGGAAATCACTGGCTATTCCCGTCAAGAGGTGATTGGACGCAATTGCCGCTTCCTACAAGGAGCCGATACTGATCCGAATGGGGTTGAGCAAATCCGTCAGGCTCTCCGAACTCAGCAAGAGGTGAAGATAGTCCTTAAAAATTATCGCAAAGATGGAACACCCTTTTGGAATGAGCTAGCTATTTCACCGATTCGAGATGCCAAGGGACATGTGATCTATTTTATTGGCGTCCAGACTGATATTACATCCCGTAAGCAAGCCCAAGAGGAACTCCAAATCAGTCATGCTTTATTAAAGGCGCAACAAGAGGCTGATCCGGATGGCGTCATCGTAATTGCTCCAAATGGCAGAATTATTAGTTACAATTCTCGATTTTGCCAAATGTGGCAAATTCCTCATGAATCTGTGAAATCCTCAGATCAGGAGAAACTTTTAGAATGTATGTTGTCTTTAATTGCTGAACCGCTAAAGGTGTTCAGTAAAGTCGAATATCTTGAGCAGAATCCCAACCTGAGTTGCCAAGATGAAATTCAACTCACTGACGGACGAGTGTTTGATCGTTACTCCGCACCCGTATTATCTCCTACAGGTGAATACTACGGCAGAATTTGGTCGTTTCGTGACATTACCGAACGCAAACAAACCGAAAACAACCTAAAGCGGCAAGCCAAGCAAGAGCGACTGTTGAGCTGTATGAATCAGCGAATTAACCAGTCCTTGAATCTGGATGAAGTCCTGAAGACAGCCGTCGAAGAAGTGCGAAAATTTCTGACGTGCGATCGCACGCTCATTTACCGCTTTAACCGAGATTGGACGGGAACAGTTGATGTGGAGTCAGTTGGCGATGGGTGGATGAGGATTGTCAACATCACCATTGAGGACGATTTTTTTAAGGAGGATGAAGTTGTATCGTCTCTCTACCAAGATGGTTATATTCGAGTAATTGACGATATCTACAACGCCAATTTAACCCCCTGCCACATTGAATTACTCGAAACACTTCAGGTTCGTGCTAACCTGGTAGCGCCTATTTTACAAGGGAAAAAGCTCTGGGGATTGCTTGTGGTTCAGCAATGTTCGGGAGTAAGGCAATGGCAGCAGCCGGAAATCGAATGTGTGAGAAAACTGAGTATCCAGTTAAGTGTAGCTATTCAGCAAGCGGCATTGTTTGAGCAAGTCGCGGATGAACTCAAGGAACGTAAAGCAGCTGAATCTGCCTTGCGAGAGTCGGAAACAAACTTAAAAGAGAAAGCCACTCAGCTTGAACAAACCCTACGCGAACTCAAACAGACTCAACTCCAACTGGTTCAAAGTGAAAAAATGTCAAGTTTGGGACAGTTAGTGGCAGGGGTTGCTCATGAAATCAATAATCCAATCACGTTTATATCGGGAAATATTGCCTATGCCAATCAATATGCTCAGGATTTATTGAAATTAATCCAACTCTATGGTATTCACTATCCTAAACCTGTATCGGAAATTGAAACCTTAATTGAAGAAATTGATATTAACTTTCTCCAAAAAGATTTTTCCAAACTTCTCAGCTCGATGAAAGTCGGTGTAACCCGCCTGCAAGCGTTAGTTGGTAGTTTAAAGAATTTTTCGCGCCTGGATGAAGCTGAACGCAAATGTATGGATGTTGAACAAGGGATGGAGAATACACTGTTAATTTTGCAGCACCGCTTAAAGTCGGAAGCCTCTAACATCCAAGTTGTCAAAGAGTACGGCAAGCTTCCCCCTGTGGAATGTTATCCCGGACAACTCAATCAAGTCTTTATGAATCTTTTGAATAATGCGATTGATGCTCTCAATTCAGGGGATAAACAACCGGAGAATACAAAGGATTCGGCATCAGGGGAACTCTCTATTCCTGATAATGTTTCCACGCCGACGATATGGATTTGGACTGAATTATCGGAGCGCAACTCTGTACTGATTCACATTGCCGACAATGGTTCTGGCATTCATGAAGAAGTCAAGGAACGAATTTTTGACCCATTTTTTACCACAAAACCTGTAGGAGAAGGGACGGGTTTAGGATTGTCGATTAGCTATCAAATTGTCGTAGAAAAACATGGCGGACAATTACATTGCTTCTCCGCGCCCGGATGCGGTACGGAGTTTGTGGTGGAAATTCCCTTCAATGGTGAATGTTAGTCTGACTCCACCCTAACCCTCCCCTTATCAACCCCACCCTAACCCTCCCCTTATCAAGGGAAGGGAACCGGGAGGAAGGAGGAAGGAGGGAACTCCAATGGCAATGGTTAGGAGGTTAACGTTAACGATATTCCCAGCCAGTAGGGTGGGTTAGGCGGAACTCAATGATAGACAATTACCTTTTAATTTTCCTATCCGCCGTAACCCACCAACAATTCATAATTTGAACCCTTTAGGAACCACCTTTAAACCTCGGCGATTAAAATCGCGGAACCACACTTGCCTTGCGGCCGCCTGCGCGGGCTATTATAAAGGGTGTACATCGGTTTCCGACTCGATTTAAGTGTAGCCATAACTGAGCGCGATCGCTCTTTGGTGGGACAGATGTCTAAACCCACTCTCTCGTCAGCTTTCGTACTGATGCCCAACTGACTTAGGTTCAATGGCACTCAAAAGCGTGCATTTTTGGATCGTCAAAACCCCTTATATTCCGTAGCATTGCCCACCAGCCTCATCTGAGTGTCCATTCGACTTAGGCTTGATCGGGCGATCGCGCAGGACCAAAGTTATCCGGTAGATCCTCCAAGCTACACTGCAACTCTCGACACAAAGCTTTAATCTGGGGAACATTGAACGTTGCTGGGTAGGCTCCTCTTTCCCAGTTACTAATGGTTTTAGTCGAGACGCCAATTCACCGAGCCAACTCCTCTTGAGTTAAACCAACCGCTTCTCGTAACTGCTTTAACGGGGATTCGGCACTCTCTACATCTAATCTGTTTTTATTGGGCATAGCAAATGACTATCTGGCAAATCCGAAGCCGATAACCTACTCCAGTTCACAGGCGAATCAGATGTTACCCTGACTCGACATCAATCCCCTCAAATGCCTCAATCAGTTCATCGAGAGTGCATTGATAAGCCTGACACAAACGCTTGATTTCAGACGGTGTGCCTCGTGGTAAAGACGTCCGAGCTTCCCATTTGGCAATGGTTGAAGGACTTTTTCCAATCGATATCGCAAAATTCACCTGAGTCAAACCTGTACGCTGACGCAAATCCGCTGGTGTGAGACGCTTTCCACTTTCTTGGGGCATATTGTAAGTTATGACTTGTAATGCATGGCTAGTTATGCTTTACTGGTCATAATCCAAAAAACCATAGAGGGCAGAGAATATTCTAACTGCCCTTCCATCTGTTCGTTCTTTCACCATAAAATTCCATGAAACATACTGACTGGCTACGCCTTCAAACCGAAGGTGAAAAACTGTGCGCCCTTCTCAGACAACACCACTATCAATGCTTCAAACAACCCCACCGCTTGTCCTGGAAAATTAATAAAGACGGCAAAACCTACCTTCTGACTTGGTTACCCGCACCCGTAGGTGACTGGGGTTTACTCCCCAACCATACCACCTCAGCACGTCGAACCCTCTGGCAGCTAATTCAAAGCATCCTTAATATTATCCGAGGTAACGAAGCAACGAATCAAGCCATTCCCTTATCCGCCGACTTGACTCGTCCTTGGGCAATTGTACGCCTTCTCCCCAACGCCCAACGCTATACCATCGCCCGATTTCCCAATCGCCAAGATGCTCAAGACTACATCCGATTCCTCAATCGCTTCGTTCTTACCGCAGAATTTGAACTCCTATTTGATGTTTCTCCAAAACAACTATGACTATTCTATTTCGCCGCATCAAACCCCAATCATTTCCAATCACCATCGATCTTATTTCTCAATTTCTGGGTATTCCCAAATCGATGATTATTCGAGCAGAACGCTGGGCTTATATTATTTTTGTTCATCGCCGCGATAAAGGTGGACAATTTATCAGTTATCGAAAACTAAAACTCTGGATTGAGGCAATAATTGCCTTAATTCAAAAAACCACAACCTTGGACGAACTATGGCAACTGGGATTATGGATTCGACAAGAATGCCGAAAATTTAATTATACTCAAACCGTTGTCGAATACCTACGTTCTATCTGGGCAAAACAGCGAGACGATTTGGGAAGCTTGGCACACGTCAGATAGCAGTTCGTTAGACATCAGGGGGAATTATCCTGATAGAAAAGTCTCTCAATTGTAAATGATTAACATCAAGAACCGCGATACGTTCAACTCCATCAGGTGCGAGACAATCCAATATCCCCCGTCTAAAATCGAGTAAGCCACGTTTACTCCCATTCAACAAAAGAATGCTAGATATTATATCTCAAACGTGCCATGGCGCGTCTGGAACATGATCCCCGTCCCAATACTACTCGGATAAGCTCTAAATGTAATTTCTTCTTCCCCTGCTCCCTCTGCTCCCTCTGCTCCCCCTGCTTCCTCTGCTTCCTCTGCTTCCCCTGCTCCCCCTGCTCCCCCTGCTCCCCCTGCTTCCTCTGCTTCCTCTGCTTCCCCTGCTCCCCCTGCTCCCCCTGCTCCCCCTGCTCCCCCTGCTCCCCCTGCTCCCCCTGCTCCCTCTGCTTCCCCTGCTCCCCCTGCTCCCTATGCTCCCCCTGCTCCCCCTGCTCCCTATGCTTCCCCTGCTCCCTCTGCTCCCCTATCCCTTGCAGTATTAATCCCCGTCCCCTGTCTTGAGGAACTTTAACAGTGAAACTGCACTGGCTACTTCCCAGTTTTCTCGGCTTTTTTTTGCTCTCCTTTCCAGCGCAAGCGGCGAGATTACTCTCCTGGCGCTTTGATGTGAATCAAAATCAACTCGTCTTTACGACAGATGAAGGGGTGCAACCCACTGGACAATTTTTTGCCAATCCCAACCGCCTGGTGATTGATTTACCCGGTATCTTACTGGAGAACTCCAAATTAGAACAAGTAGTCGGTGGCGCGGTTCGGGCGGTGCGTGTTGGTCAATTGAACTCCCAAACCACGCGCTTGGTGATTGAATTTAATCCGGGTTATACGATTAACCCTCAACAGGTTCTATTCAAAGGATTCTCCCCTCGGATGTGGACAGTGCAGTTACCGCCACCGCAACGAGTTGTCGAATTAACGACACAAACCCCTCTACCGCCGCAAAATTCTGTCATACCGCCTATAACTAGCAATCCTCCATTTAATAGTTCCCAAATTCCGAACCGCCGCATTGTGGTTATGATTGATCCCGGACATGGGGGAAAAGATCCTGGTGCGATTGGGTTAAATGGGTTGCGGGAAAAGGATGTGATTTTGCCCATTTCTCAACAAGTTGCTGCTATTTTACAGCAACAAGGCATTCAAGTCATTCTCACCCGAACCAGCGATTATTTTGTAGACTTAGCACCGCGCGTCGAGATGGCAAAACAAGCCCAAGCGGACTTATTTGTGAGTATTCATGCTAATGCTATTGGTCGTCGTCCTGATGTGAATGGATTAGAAACCTATTATTACTCTAATGGTCAGCGTCTGGCTCAAACCATTCATAGTAGTATTTTACAGACAATTCCGCTTCGCGATCGCGGCGTGAAACAAGCCCGATTTTACGTCTTGCGTAATAATCATATCCCTGCTGTCCTCGTGGAAGTCGGTTTCGTTACTGGACGAGAGGATAACCCACGACTAGCGACACCAGAATACCACAGCCAAATGGCAGGCGCGATCGCACAGGGTATCTTACAATATATTCGGCAGAATTCATTTATGTAAAGACTTGCCATGGCACGTTTGTAAATTGTCAGGACTCCTTTAGCTGCTTAACTTTGGTATTTACCGATAACTTTTCAACAAAACCCGCCCTTCGTCAATTGTAAAGGTGGGTTTAACCGTTTAATTTTTCTATCTACCGTCTCCAGTTCAAAAACTAAGGCAACCAAAAATCAGGTAATACTGTCTTCCCCCAATCCCGCACCATTTTATTAATCATCCGCCCCACTTGAATATGAGGTTCATCGGGTTCAACCGGGATAATCGTTGCCTTATTTCCATACCCAAAACGGCCAATTACTAAATTTGCCGCCTCTAAACCCGTCACATACGCCTTCTCCTGTGACCAAGAACCGTGCTTGGTAACAATCCAATCCCCACTCATAAAAACATTATCAATCGGACTTGTCGCTGGCAGTAAATACTGATAACTTCCCGGTGCAAAATGCGTTACCCCTTGCGGTACACGAATCACGCTGCTATCCATAACCTTGGCATCCTGAAACTGTGGCACACAAGTTGCTAAATCTAGATGAACCTTTGCCACAATTTGCTCATCATTCATGGGTAATAATTGATTAGCATGATAAAAATCCGCTTCAATTACACTCCCCGGTTCATAAGCATATTCATCATGCAGCGCATTCAAATCAAAAAATGTCCACCCCGTCGTCGGATCAAAACCAAAACAAGCATTAGAAGGATTCCGCAGAATAACTTTTCGGTCAAACCACAATCGGGTTGCCAAGACATCAATTGCCCCTAAATTTCTCAAATTCCGGAATTCAGGATAAGGTTGTAAGTTCGTACTCGCACTAACAATTTTTTTCATGCCATTAACACTAACGGCAAAAATCACCGCATCGGCTTCAAATACTTCCTCTCCACAGACAACGCCTTTCGCCTTACCCCTATCGTCCAAAAGAATATCGTTTACCCGCTTATTCGTCAGCACTCGTCCCCCAGCTTTCTCAATCCGCTCCACCCAGGGTTTAAAAATCATTTCTGCCACTGTTCCCCGACACCAGACGACATCAAAATTGGGTTGGTGAGCCAAAATGAAGTAATAAAGCATTCCCAGGGCGGCGGCGGCTGAACATTGTTCGCCAGGGGCAAATAATCCCACCAATAGCATCGGTTCAAAGGAATCTTGATACAGTCGGGCAGAAACACCAAACTGTTTAAATAGTTCGCGGGCGGTTACCTTATCATAACGTCGCCACGCTTGATCAGAATTATCAAAATCAATCACAGCATAGAGAAGAGGCAAAGCCGAAAGCCTGTCAATCAAAGGTAAGCGTCTAAACTTGGGATACACAAAAGTACCCAATGGGGTAGGCAGCGGGAATTCATTTTGAAACAGGGGCGATTCGACTTCTAATCCAGCGGGAGAATATTGGGAGGAATAGGTAAAGGGAGTGAAGGGTTTAATCCCTAATTCGTTAACCAGACGAAAGATATTGCGATAGGGATACCAGAACCCATGAATACCCCCTTCGACTGAACGTCCGCCAGAGGTTTTCCATCCAGCCACTAATCCACCGGGATAGGGTGCGGCTTCTAGAAGAGTAACATCGTAGCCTTGTTGGGCAAGATGATGAGTCGCACCTAAACCTGCCCATCCTGCACCAACGACGACTATCCGCTTTTGTGCTGACGCTTCTGACATCCTTGACCTCATAACTGTCTCTTTGTTTTAGGATGCCATGAGCACTCGAGTAAAGTCAGCCCCACTGTGCCCCAACAATGAAGCGAGCATCTTGCCCACCCTAATTCAGCTTGGAAAAAGCTTGTTGAAGCTTTCTCTCTTCCTAGTGACTAAACTCTAGAACAGTTTTCCAGATATGAAATTGGAAAGGTAAGAGGCCACAAAACAGTAGCAATGACAAAAACTATCCTACACCGAAATTTTTGCTCCGACGATAAGTCAGTCTCTTTCTGGAATGCATTTAACCAGTTTAGGCAAAATAATCCAGCGATTAACAAGTAAATAGCGAGAAGTCCTAGCATCATAATGATATTGAGTAGAGAAATTTACTTACTATTCCAGGTGATGATGGAACAAATTAGCTTTTTGACTTCAGCAGTTTACCAAACGAGTCCTGATAATAGGCAAGTTAGTACTGAACCTGTATCAGGTTGCCCTAGGGATTACCAAGCATACACACAAACACAAGTTATTTTTCACAAAGAAGAGGGGAATGTGCATCTATCTAAAGGGATAATGTTCGGGAAAGTCAAAAGTGAAAGCGGCTTTATGTAACATTCGCTACCTAAGTCGCTCTAGACCCTACACCATACTGTAATCAGTTGGTGTAAGAGTATGTCACTGAAGGGAGCGTCAATTAGCCAGATTGCCGTTTTTGCCAAATCGAAGTTATAATCTGATTTGTGCCAGTGTGTTTCTTTCTGAACGCCGCTGCACAAAAGGGCGCGTAGCTCAGTGGATAGAGCACCAGATTCCGGTTCTGGGTGTCGGGGGTTCAAATCCCTCCGTGCTCGTTTATATTGTTCGTTTATCAAAAAGTGGAGGCTTGGGGGAGCTATAAAACCCCCTGTTTAATCTTCGATTCACGGGGGGATGATGTCTTTGACACTCCCCGCCCTATAAGAGCGGGGATTCTTCCGTCCTCTGGATTCCAGTGAATTTACCCTCAGAAAGCATCTTGACCGTGTGTCCCACGGCTGCAAGTCCACGAATACAGACTACTTGAGCGGCTGCAACGTCTC
>NZ_JAVJZI010000223.1:0-8097 GCF_040223135.1 Coleofasciculus sp. G3-WIS-01 | reverse complement strand
ATGAATATTCGGGATGACTATATTCTCTCTACTACTCCAAGTGGGTCGGTAGAGCAGGCGTCAGTCAATGCGCCGTATGTTTCGACCAGAGATTCTGGTTAGTTACAAGCTGCGTGGGCTTGTCCCCGCAGCAGTTGACTGCCATCTCTATTTTTATCGGATTCAGCGAGAAGAACCAAACTATACTCATAGGAGTTAGTTTGGTCAACGAGTTTAGCGATAGTTTTCTTAGATCACCAATCGAGCCGCAAAAAGGTAGGAGCAAGACATGTCCTGCCCCTACTGATGGTGGGTAAAATCGATTGCGCTATTTTAGCTTATTTGACCTTGGCGACTGCTATAATTACGGTTGTGCCGAAGGTAAGGGTACATTAACAGGAGTTTTCTGAGATGCCAGTGACTCGCCCACCAGATTGCTAAGTCCCGCCGCATTCAAAAGCTTAACCCACTGATTCGTCACTTCTGAATCACTTGGATAGTTGCGGCGCAGTTCAATGAGCTGTGCTAGAGCATCCTGCCAAAGTTCTTCCTCAGCATAGAGTTCCACTTTCTTTATCGGTGATGCCTGTGCTAACTGAGTTTCTAGGGTAGGATCGAGTGCTACCCGTCTCACCCATCCTTCAACCACCAAATCATTAGAGCGTTCGTCTTGGGGTGGGCATAGAATTGAGAAAGACCAACGATAATCCTCACCCACCGCCAAGGGTAATAAGCTAACGTCGTGAGGTAGATTCAATGTGATTATGCCTGAGTTGCCGTTAGTCCGGAACTGGCTTTGATAAACCAGATTTCCCTCGCTATCCTCCAGAACAAACTCAACGGGTAAGGTTGTGCTGGGAGCAGGTGAGGCGGGTAGGTAAACAAAAAAGCTAGGATAAGCCGCAACGGTTGTACTAAAGCGATCGCTAGGGATTAAAGCCGTTAAGGGTTTCCCTACAACAGGGCAATTGTCCCCAGAACCTCGGGTTGCCCCTCCTTCAACACGACTCGGTGCGCCGATTCCTCTGGGGGGTTGGTATTTATTGGTTGTCCAGGTTTGGGGTATTCCTTGAGCCTGGAGAATTTGGGGGCTGTGGATCAGGGCAAAGCTTACGGCAAATAGCCCTAGTTTTACCCCCACAGCCAGAGACAATCGGCAAAAACGATGTCGCATTGATACCATGACGGTGACTCAGTAATTAGTTCTGATTGGTTCTTGCCTTCTGAGCTACTGGTTCTTCGACAATTTGCTCTAGTCCTACTGAACTGAGCAGTCGGCTCCATGCCGCCTTTAAAGTGGGATCATTGGGGCTTTGGCGACGCAGTTCCACTAAGGTATTCAACGTTTCATACCACAGTCGTTCCTTGGCGTACATAGCCACTCGCTGTTCCGGCGTTGCTTGTTGGATACGGCGTGCCAAATTGGGATCGGGTTGCACACGCTCGAATGCGCCATCGACATAGACATAACTAGAGGGATCATCGGGAATGCATATTAGTGTTAACTGCCACTTATATTGCTGACCGATCTCTGGGGGAAGAACACTACTTTCTAAGTTAGGCAACGTTAAGCTCATGATACCGGGGGCACCAACAACGTATTGCTGTTCGTTTCCCTCAGAATCTTTTCCGGTGTAATGGTCGAAGGCGTACTTGGTCGAGTAAATTTCCTGATTATTGGCATCCCGCACCTTCAACTCTACCCCCCAACCTGTGTTTTCCGGTAGATACCAGGAGAGAGTAGGATACTCTGCTATTGTTTGTCCAACCCCAGACTTAGGAACCAATGCGATCGGACCTCGACCTAGCGTAGGGTCAGTAATACAAGGTCCTCTTGTACCACCACCATCTCTATTACGTGCAATACCTTGACCTGAACTGCTAGGCGGAGTGAATTCCCATTCGGTGGGGATTTCGCGGCTGAGGGGTGAACCTCCTAACTGTGCTTGTACCCCGGTGGGGATATTAGCTACAAGTCCTAGGGTTAACGCTAAAGCTACTACAGTAAAACGGGATGAACGAGTAAACCAAGCCATAATAATTTAGAACTCCTACTTAATCAGAGTCTTGCAAAGTTTTGGAACAATATGTCTAAGCAGACACTTAACCTTCCTACAAAGGGGGTGATAATTGCAGAATTTTCAGGTTTTTACTTAAATGATTTGCCTGAATATTTCTATTTTAGCGTGAGATAGGGAGTGAACTGACACCCAGAATTCCCCTCTTATCTGAATCTTTATATTAATTTTTCCCTATCTTGATATTGATTGTTTTATTCAACCGAACTATCTCCTGAGTTGGACAACGATTCAGGTAAAGTGGCACTCCTGTTTGGATTCAATTGCTCAGAAAGACTTTGTAAGCCAACTGAGTACAATAACTTGTTCCATGCGGCTTGCACGTTGCGATCATTGGGAAAATCCCGATGGAGTTCTACCAATGTCTCTAACGTGTCATACCAGAGCAATTCCTGGGCATAGAGGGCTACTCGTTCTTGGGGAGTTGCCTGTTGAATCCGCATTGTTATCGTTGGACTCGGTTCAACCCGCTGAATCCCACCACCCACTACAATATCGGCTGAACGCTCCTTAGGGTTGCAAACCAGTACTAATTGCCAGTAATATAGCTGATTCGCTTTCAGGGGAGCAAGATTGGCAGAGGTGGGAATCTCTAGGCTCATAATTCTGGGCTTATTTGTCTCCCCTGTCACCGACGGCTTCAAGGAATACTTAACCCGGTAAATTTCTTCATCACTAGCGTTCCGGAGTACAAATTCAACTGCCGATGCAGTTGTTGGTGGCATATACCAGAATAATTTGGGATATTCTGCCAAGGTTTTGCCGATCAACGATTCTGGAACTAAGGCTATTAGTGATTGATTATGCGGGGTACACTCTGGACCTCGCGTTCCACCAGCTTCTCGATTCACAGGAATCTGATCGGGCGTTGAACCTTCTGGAGTTCTGAAGCCCCACTGATCCGGTAGTTGAGCACCCAAAGAGGTAGTTCTAACCTGGATTGGCACTTGAGCGACTAGATTAGTCGCTAGCCCTAGTGTCAACGCGATGGTTAAAAATGTTAGGTTTGATAAGCGGGTGAAACAAGTCATAATTCAGATATACACTCGTAGAACCGAGTCCTTAGTATATAGATGTTATAGCAGAAGCCAATGTTCCAGACTTGGGTTAGTTTCTGTGAAACATTATCAGTTGGCTGGGTCACTCAAGCATCTACCTTTAGGGGACTGTTGCTGAATTAGGAGTTTGTCGTCAGCACCGCCAGCGCGGCTAGCACGCTTTGAGTCCGACGATGAACCTTGGTTATGCCAGTACCCTTGTTCTAGATTGTTAATATTTTAACTTTAGACATAGGCAATTCCGGAACTTTGTTTCCACTCTTATCTAAATCTTCATCACTCTTAAAGCCGATTCCTGATTTCTCTGCCTTTATCCCCTGAAAAATTAAATTCTTTGTAAAGATATAAAATCTTCTTTATCTTTTATCTTCTGTCTTGTCTCCTTCAAGTGGGGAAGAGGGGATGGGAAATGGGTGAACCGGCAAATTCTTCCTTGTCTCCCCCGCACCTGGAGCGCTTGGAGCACCCCTGCACCCAGAAGCGGTGATCACAAACTTCTGTCGTCCTGCTTGATTAATGTGCTACTTTCCCTGACAAAGGGTTGGGCAATTATATCTAGCCCTACAGACTTGAGCAGTTTGTTCCAAGCTGTAATCACAGCCGGATCGTTGGGGCGATCGCGCCGGAGTTTAACCAAAATCTCTAATGCCTCGTACCAAAGTCGTTCCTTTGCATAAAGTACCACACGTTCCTCAGGTGGTGCTTGCTGTAAGCGACGGGCTAGGGTAGGGTCAATTGACACTCGCTCGATTGTGCCTGCCATATAAACATCACCGGATGGATCATTGGGATTACAGATTACTCTGACAATCCAGTCATACTCCTGACCCACTTTCAGGGGCAGAGAGCTACCATCTAGTCTTGGTAGAGTTAAACTGAGTATGCCTGGAGTGCCCACCACCAATTGTGCGTTTGTACCCTGATAATTTTTTGGGGTGTAACGGGCAAAGGCGTACTTGGTCGAGTAAATTTCCTGATTATCACTATCTGTTAGCTTAAACTCCATGCCCCAAGCCCTCGTTTGGGGTAGATACCAAAAAATAGTGGGATACTCCGCAATTGTCTGTCCCATACCAGATGCTGGTACTAAGGCGACGGGATAACTGCTTAGGCAACCCGCAAACGGTAAATTGCTGCTATCTGGTAGACTTGAATCACCAGAATTAGGCAGTGGCGCGGATTCCCATTGATCAGGTAACTGAGAACTGATGGAGGTATTGCTCAACTGCGCTTGTATCCGAACGGGCTGTTTCAGGCTGAACCCCACCGTTACAACTATTGTTACTAAAGCGGTTATGGCAACTTTGTGTGGGGAAAAACGGATGAATTTAAGCATACATAAAAAGCTACTATTGTCAATAAAACTATTGAATGAAAACTATCCAAAATAGCTAACCCATGTTCAAACCTGTTTAGGCACATTTAGAATATTGCAGATGCAAGCCCGGAGCATCCGCCTTCAGGAGTGGGGTATTAACAAAACCTGAGTAGAGATTTCGAGACTTAAATCTAAATCTTGATATAGACTGAGCATGATTCCTAATCCTGATTCCTCTGTGTCACCTAAATTGAAACCTTTTGGCATCATTCGACCCATTGGGGCAGCTGCCCTACAGGGTATTGCTTTTTGGGGAGAAAAATTGATGGCAATTGATGCCACAAGTGGCTATCTGTTGCAAATTGACCCCCAAACTGACAATACCAAAATTTTGAATTCATCGCCGGAGCTAAATTTTGCCGATGCGACGGGTTTAGCCATCGTGGGGGATACGCTGTGGTTGACCTCGAAAGAGAGAGTGTACTATTGCCAACTCGGCGGCGAGCTGCAGCTTCAGCATTTCCTGACATTGCCCTACACCGCCAATGGTGTCGCACTTAAGGACTCGACAGTCTATATCACCTGTCAAAAAATGGGATATATTCTGATTTACAGTCGGGATACCGGGCAGGAGATTACCCGCTTATATGCCCCAGGAATTGGCATGGAGAACATTACGGTACGGGATGAAGAACTTTGGGTTTCGGATCAGGAAGAACAGACGGTTTACTGTCTTGATCGCGCCACCGGAAACATTATCTTCAGCGTTCTGACTCCCTTTGAGAATCCCACAGGTTTAACGTTCTACCGAGATCCCCACACCAATCAGGAGATTCTTTATATCGCCTATGCTAGCGTTGAACCCTACATCCGTGATAACCCCAACGCTCAACCCAACCACGAATTACAATATCGCGATCGCACCTTTATTCATCCCCTCTACTTTCACTATAATGCCGAGGAACGCTATGCCCTCTCCAATGGCTATTTAATTGAAATGTCTTACGTTGAGGAACTATCCCCTCTAGAGGACGTAGCCCTGCAGGACCTAGAATGGCGCATCGCCTTACCCTCAGAAACCTTACGCCAAAAAATCCGCGCCATTGAACCCATTGGGATTCCCTTCACCGAAGAAATCCAAGACAATCAACGTGTGGCGGTGTTTAAATTCGATACCCTCGCCCCCGGAGAACGGCATTTATTTGGCTGGAAGGCGCTTCTAGAAGTCTGGAGTATCAAATATCGCATGACTCCCAGAGATTTAGAAGATCTACCAGAGTTGCCACTCGAATACAAATCCCGCTACTTGGTGGATGATGACGAATTAGCCATGGATAGCGAAATCATCCGCCGCGCCGCCCGTGAAGCTGTAGGTCGGGAAACGAATTTATTGCGACAAATGTATAGTATTCGCAATTATGTCTATGACCAACTCGCTTACGGAATCAAACCTCATATCGATACCCCAGATGTCGTTTTAGCGCGAGGGATTGGTTCCTGCGGGGAGTATCTCGGTGTTTTGTTAGCCCTATCCCGTCTCAATGGGATTGCTTGTCGTACCGTTGGTCGTTACAAATGTCCCGCCCATGCTGATCAACGAGACATTCCCTTACAACCTGATTTTAATCATGTTTGGATGGAATTTTACCTACCAGGATTTGGTTGGGTTCCCATGGAATCTAATCCAGACGACACCCGCGAAGGTGGACCTTACCCCACTCGGTTTTTTATGGGACTGGCTTGGTATCATGTAGAAATTGGCAAAGGAATTACGTTTGAAACCCTGACCAGTAAAGGCGTTCCGCTTAATAAGGAAGAGGTTTCTATTGGGGATCTGGCGATTAATCATGTCCGATTCAAAATCCTCGAAGAATTACCGCCTCTGGGGGGATAGTTTTCAGGTATGTAGGGGCGGGTTTCACGATTATCGTTTTGAGTTCACAACAGATGTAACTCGCGCCCGCCCCGACTTAACCTTCGCTGCGCTATTCGGACATGGTTTTGACGCCCTGTTTTTTGACGAATGACAAAAGACAAATGACAAAGGACGAATATGGAAGTTATTCCAGCTATTGATTTACTCGAAGGTCGCTGTGTACGGTTATACCAAGGCGACTATGGGCGATCGCAAGTTTATAGTGAAAACCCGGTGGAGGTGGCTAAACAATGGGTTGACCAAGGGGCAAGTCGGTTACATCTGGTTGATTTAGATGGGGCGAAAGCGGGTCATCCTGTTAATACTAAGACGATAGAAGCCATTGTCCAAGCGGTATCGGTTCCCGTAGAAGTCGGGGGAGGATTGCGCGATAAGGAAGGTGTCAGCCAACTGCTTTCTCTCGGCGTTCAGTACGCGATTTTGGGAACGGCGGCGGTTGAAGATCATCCCTTAGTCCAACACCTGTGTTCTGAATTTCCCGATCGCATTATTGTTGGTATCGATGCGCGAAATGGACAGGTAGCCACAAGGGGATGGCTAGAAACCTCAGAAGTTACTGCGACTCAACTGGCACAGCAAATGGCTGATTTGGGTGTATCGGCAATTATTTATACAGACATTCAGCGGGATGGTACACTCACAGGACCCAACCGCGACGCCCTGCGAGAATTAGCTAGTCATGTCTCGATTCCAGTTATTGCTTCTGGGGGTGTGAGTTCAATTACGGATTTATTGAGTTTGTTGGCATTGGAACCCTTAGGCGTGATCGGTGCGATCGTGGGTCGCGCCTTGTATACTGGTGATGTTTCCCTCAAAGAAGCCATTCAAGCCGTGGGACAAGGACGCCTTCAGGATATTCCCCCAGATTTAGGATCGTCTTCATTGGCATAAATTAACAGATGGGACGCTGACCTAGGGGAACAGCATGAACATATTCGCTACCTGAGGCGGGCCATCCTCGGCGATAAGAGGCTTCTTCTGGCTTGCCCCAGCCAAGCTGGAGGATGATTTCCAGAATCTGAGAGTTCCGATAATGTAACAGGTTAACCCATTCCGTCCTCGATGCGATCGCGTCCACATCCTCAGGCTGAATTTGGCGATAGTCTTTGCCGAGACGGATGCTGAGGTACAAGTCCATACCCGGAGTAACCTGTTGCCAAAACTCCAAGATCGAATCTTTGGCAGCTTTGATCATCTCTATGTCATGGGTTAATGCCACTAACTGATCATCAACAGCCGGATATCGCAGTGTTTTTCCTTTGAGGGTTAACTGTCGCCAAACAATACCCGAAACCTGATGTTGTCGCTGGTAGTGGTGAACCGCCGCTTTAAAATCTCGATAGGCACTAAATTTTTGAATGCCGTCAGATTTGAGAAATAGGTCAATCACAGGATTTCCCGATGCTGAAGCGGCTAGATTCAGGCGCTGACCATTCATACAGGCGCGACGTTCCTCTGCCAAGATTTGGATCAGTTCCTCGGTGCTGTAAACCCGTGACATCAGATGTGCGATTGAGCGGATTGACGTACTCCCCCATCTGAAGAAGGGGGATTCTTAACGGATGTTACGAGGCGGACTGAAGTCGTGCCTCTCTACCCTTGTTCTTGCTTCTCGAACTCTTAACTAGACGGTTTCCCGTCCCCGTCAGACCGTCTCCACAAGCATTTTCTTTAATGTCCAAGATGCGTCCCACCTCAGACAGTCCACGATTGCGGACAATTTGTGCT
>NZ_JAVJZI010000219.1:0-6357 GCF_040223135.1 Coleofasciculus sp. G3-WIS-01 | reverse complement strand
ATTTTGATGGAGACGACGGCTCGTATGACCACAACGGGGGCATTTCGCTGTTTTCTTTTGTACCCGAACAGAGACAATTAATGTTTCTTCAGCATCTTGGATATTTTCTGCTATAACTCCCGGCAGGTTTAGGAGCTTAGTTATTTCTCTTTTTATCCTTGCCATTTTTATCTTATTATTTTAAGGTTTATTTTAATAGTTTAGCACACTAAGTACGGAAGACCCGCATTTCCTAGATTTAACAGCGCATTCCATTCTTCTTTGCAGTCATGGAGTTCCTGAGCAATTACCAAATGCTGATGATGATGCTCAATTGCTTTTTTATTATCTCCCAGGTAAGTGTATACAACTCCTAAATCTTGCAAAGCTGTTCCCTCACCCTGGCGGTCTTGAATTTGTCGTGTGATTGCTAAACGCTGCTGATGGTAATCAATTGCTAATTCACACTTTCCGAGAATACGATAAGTAACTGCCAGAACCCCCAAAACCATTGCCACCTTTTGACGATCCTGGAGTTCCCATGCCATCATCAAACCTTGCTCAAAGTACTCAAGTGCTTTGGTATGATACCCTTGCTCGCGGTAGGCAAGTCCCAAAGTTCCAAGAGTTGCCCACTCCTCCTGAGAGTCTTGGAGTTCCCGTACAATCGCCAGATACTCCTGATAGGACTCAACCGCTTTATCATAATCTTTCAGGGCATGGTAGGCACGTCCTAAATCTTTCAGAACTACCGCTTCCCCCTTACGGTCTTGAACTTCCTGCTTAACTATCAAGCACTGCCGATAAAATTCAATAGCCTCCTCATAGTTTTTTAGGGCATAGTCAACACTTCCCAAGGCTCCCAGAGATTGACCCTCACCATAGCGGTCTGTGGTTTCCTGTGCAATCTCCAAGCTCAGCAGCAGATGCTCAGTTGCTTTGTCGTAGTTACCCACAGAAGAGTAAGCCAGTCCCAAATTTAATAAAGCTGTTCCTTCGCCGTAACGATTTTTGACTTCCCGTGCAATGGTCAAACTTTGTTGCTGATACTTCATCGCTTGGTCGTAATCGCCCAGAGAATAGTAAGCAAATCCAAGATTTCCCAGAGCAACTCCTTCACCTTGGCGATCTTGAATTTCCTGAGCGCTCACCAAATGCTGCTTATTGTATTCAATTGCTTTGACATAATCCTCAAGGGAATGGTAAGCATTACCAAGCGCTCCGAGAGCTGACCCTTCTCCTTGGCGATCTCCAATTTCCTGAAAGATGGTCAATGCCTGTTGCCATGAGTGCAAGGCAGCTTGAGATTGACCACATTGTAACTTCTCAACCCCTTGCTGCATTAGTTGGTCTGCTTCTAACTGTTTCCAAATCGATGAGTTACCTGATATTAGTTGTAGGGGGATACCACCATACACACCCAACATCTGACCAGCAAAATTCATTAATTGATTAGAAGTGTTTAAGTCGCCCTGCCCTATCATATTGGCTGCGACCTGTAGCATCGTCTGAACCAAGTCAGCATCAAACAGGTCTGGCTGAGCCAGCAAAATCTCTAGTTCTTGACCACTGGGGCTGTTGAGCAGCGCATAAATTAGCTGATAGTAGGCATTTTGGCGTTCTTCGTCCATTGAGCCTCTCTGGGTATGATGTTCATCTTGCAGGGATGTGCCTGACGGTTGACGTAGCACTTACTTCATCCTTCAATTCGCCTCGACTTCGTTCCAGAAACCTTGTAGAGATTTGTAAACTTTCACCTGCAAGGTGCAATCGCTCTCATCCTGCACTTGAATATATGCATGAAGCGTAGCGATCGCGCTTCTCGAATCACCCTCTCAATAACGTTTCCGCCCACCCCATATCTTCCTCAGAAAGTGGCGGTTGTGGCGGCTGGGAGTAATCGATCGCCAAATAATACCGCCCTTTTTCGTAAACGCGATCAAGCAACGGTTGTAACTCTAAAATTGGCTCCTCTTCACCCAGCATCAGCGGAATCAGTACAGGGGGAATCGATTGTCGTAAGCCAAACGCATATAATTCCCCCGTCGGTCGCCGCTCGCCCCGACAAACTAGAATGCGATAATCCCCCAATTTTTCACTTCTAATCGGAAAAGGTTTGCCACCCCGCAACAGATCGATTTCTACCAGATGAGTCGCACTAGCTAAAACTCGATTTCGTTCGCGTTCGTAAGCCAGTCGCCCTTCCCCAGGACGTTTATTCTTGGGAGACAAAAGCTCAATGACAGTAACGACAGTACCCGTCGCCACGTCTCGAATTTCCAGATACCGCTCGTTTACTTCTTCGGCAGCAGGAACTGTCACCTGCTCAGGTTGAACGGGTAATGATACAGTAGCAACAGATGATGTCGGTTCTGCCGTTTTGCCAGTCAGCACCGCCACATCAGGAATGCCAACTAAAACGCTCTGTTCATCGTTACTAAAGTAAGTCCGCTTTTCAATTTCGACTCGATAGTTCTCACTGAGACAATCTACCAAGTCATCTGCAATTGCCACAATCAAACGGTTATGCACCGCTGACCACAGCTCTGGATTTTCCAGATAGGGGTTCATTCCCGGAAATGGCGAACGCATAGGACAACTTCAGTCACTGAGAGACTTATTCCTCATCGTATCGGTTTTGATAGACAGTGACGAGGGTTGCGATAGCGTTAGCGTTTGCGTAGCATGGTGCGCTAGCAGCAAAGCGATAGCGCAGCGTTAGCGAGGAACGAGCGTCGGCGTTAGCCTAGCGCTGCTGCAAAGCAGATCGCATGATTGCACTGCACTAGGTGCGATCGCTTTCTCAGGACAAACACCGGAGTGGCCTCTCTAACTAGCTTGCAAGTAAGAATTACGGAATCTAGTTTTAGCCATATACCTAGCTTCCTTGACAGTCCATTGCTTGTGAAGAGTCAAATCATCAATACTTTGTAGCCGAACCAAACCCCTATAATCGCCCGTAATTTGAGCAACAACTCTAGCGATCGCCTTACAGCAGGAATCTGGGTACTTGACAACTTGCAACTCAGAAAACCGAATCACCACCCAATTTCTTTCTAAGAAAAACCGATTGCGCTGACTGTCTTTACCCCTATCCACACAATGATGAGGCTTTCCCGTGCGCCCTTCATAAGGTTCATCAATTTCGATATCTATCGCTAAACCTGTCGGTTGATGAACCAGAATAAAATCAGCCGAGTAACGCCAAGATGTACCAGGTATAGGAAAATCACCCCCCATGCAGAAAAGGATAACTGGGTAAAAGCCAGGGGGTTGCCTCATAATTCCACCTCCTGGGAATTAGGTGAATGCTGAAATTGCACCTGTTCTACTACTATTTGCTCCTTCTTCATCGCCATCAATCTTGCTGCCAGTTCAGGCGATGGAGGCGTAGAACCCTCTGTTTCCTTTGCAAAATAAGTGTACCTCTGCTCTTGAGTCCCCTTTTTGTCCGGTTCGTACAAAAGTAACTCTTTTCCTTGGGATAAAGCTTTATTGATGGCATCCTGAGTCCCCCTCGAACCCGCCACTTGCACCACCAGCAACATATCATTTTTGCCAGTAAGCCTGTTGAGCATATCGTCATTGCGATCAAACAATTGAACGGGACTTTTGTAGAACTCGCGGCTGACCAAATGCACATCATCAGTAAGACTCAAAAGTTTGAAATAGCGGTCTTTGTCTTTCTGATTCCATACTCTTTCCTGACCAATACAAGGAACAGAAGCCAATACTTCTATTTTGGGAGTCGCTTTCAATAGCCCCTGGCGCTGTTGTTGGCGAAGCCTCATCGCCTCAATTGCGCCCCACTGGTCAATTCCTGTTGCCATACCCGTTACAAACGTCAGGCGATCGTAATTCAGAGAAAAAGCCGTATCAAAAGCCGTTTTTACCATGTCTCTCAGACTATTTTTAGCCCGTTTATCCCAATTCGGACACGCCTTAAAATACTTGGCACGACTCCCTGAAAAAGCAACGGTCATTGTCGAATCTGCTTCCTTTTGACGTAGCCGCAACGATGCCCGTTCGTAAGCTTTACTCAAAGCAGAAATAAAAGGGCTGTCTGTTCCCTTACCTTCCCAAAAACCCCCATTAACTCTATGTTCGCACGTCTCTAACCAAAGACGACCACCTCGCTTGTCAATTTCTGTAATTAGCTCTGGGTACTGATTCAACTTGGCTTCAAGAATAGAAGCCATTAATTTCTCTCGCTTCGAGCCTAGGGGGACATCTTGTTTAAAATACTGATAAGCTTCTTCTGCATCTTTCCAAAACTTACCGCCAAAGAAAACTGGAAATTTATCTTTAATACCGCTCTGTCTCTTGGTAGCCCAATACTCTGCCACTGTTGTTGGGTTAGTCAAGGATGCTCCCAACCAATCGGGTGATTTACTGTAAATGTTTACGGGGGGTAACATTTGGGTTTGCTTGTTCAGATGTTTTTGTTCTTTGAACTTGGCATGAGAAATCTTGCTCCGATTATTCGATTGTCTTTCTCTCCCATCACCCAATACCACAGGAGTATCACTAACAACTAAATTAGGAACTTTATTCTGAGAAAAGGCAACAGCTATGGCATCGCAACGCTCGTTATGGATGTGACCTGCATGAGCCTGGACGTATCGCCAGTCAATTGGAGCGTCAAGAAGCTGCGACAGTGTAGAATTCAAATTATCCAACTGCTGCCACAATTCCCGGTTTTTTACTAGCTTACCCGATGAGTTGCGCCACCCTTGCAGTTTCCATCCCTCAATCCACTCAGTAATACCCTTTTGAACATACTGACTATCTATATAGAACTCAACGGTTTCTCTTTGACCTGAAGCTAAGAGAAACTCTAACCCCGCGATCGCACCCTTTAATTCCATTTGATTGTTTGTCGTGTTCGACTCCATTCCACCTATCTCATGGGTAGAACCATCGCTGAACACCACAACACAGCCCCAGCCTCCGGGTCCCGGATTTCCAGAACAAGCTCCATCGGAGTATATTTTTTCTATCTTACTGACCATAATAATATACACGAAAACCTATAAACCACTTGAAGGCGGTTATTACTCGATAACTTACTCAAACAAAGCGTAGAGTCCCCTCATACCAATGAATAAAAAAAAATCTACCTAATTCCCGATGGCATCCAATTATAAATGGGCTACCGCCCTTGACGGGGTGACAATAAAAACTTTGTACGCCAATACTCATGTCTAAAAATCAGCCCAATAGTACGCAAAAAACTGCCCTAACCCGTGTTAAATCTACACAGGACAAAATTGCCAGAAAAATCAAATCGATGTTGAAAACTGCAACACCAGAAGAAACTTTGGAAGTGTGGAGGCTAATTAAACGACAGGAACTGAAGAGAACCACTCCAAATTTATCTGATGAGCAGATAGAAAGCGTCGTGCATTCACTAATCCTAGAACTCGGCTATGACATCATCACTATCTCAACTAGCCCAATACCCACATCGGCATTGCAGAAACCCGGAAAGCAGACAGACGAAAGCGTACTGGAGAACTCAGAATCTGATAACGATACTGATGCGGATAACTACAATCTTGAAGACGACGAAGATAACTATTCTGAAGAATTTAATGAACAGCCTGAAGAGAAAACTTCTCGTCGCAAGCAACGGGTTCCTGCTCTGAGAAAAATTGACAACTTAAGGGCTTCTACCCGAAATGGAAGACATTCTTGAACTTCCCTGGATTGAGAATTTTTTGTCTGAAAAGATAAATGAGGTGTCGCATAACCGTGTCCAACGAAAAATGTGAAACTGACAAGCCAACCAAAAATCTCACGACCTACAATAATACTCCTTTTGTTGAAGCAGTAGACTTCCTATCCGACCCATTATCACTGATTCCAGAGATGGAAAATCGGGAAGTAGGAGATGGAGATATTAATCTTCAAAATTTGGAAGACGAACCCACAGCAGGAACGTTAGCCATACTCGAACACATCGAAATCATTGATGATTATTTTCACAGTTGCGGAAGGTGGTAACTCATGTATTTAGCAAAAAATTCATTAGCCAGATATTCGATACAAGCGGTCGAACTTTGGAATCAATTGGAAATGGCTGAAACTCCAGAAGAAGAAGATGCTATTCTAAAAGAAATCTGGGAAAATCAGACAGACCAGGAAATTACTGCTGACACGCAAGCTGAGTTAGCCGACCAACTAGATGCTGAAATCTGTGCGGTCAAAGCACGCTTAAAACATCTGGTGCAACTACCAGGGTGAGAGCATCTCAATTAAGCTTGACAAAAGGAGTTGAGAACAGTAATCATATAGTCATTATTCATCGCCGCATGGAAAGCTTTTTTGCCTGAGACTACGCTTAAAGGATGTCTCCTGATTGAGTGCGTTAAGTGC
>NZ_JAVJZI010000206.1:0-5131 GCF_040223135.1 Coleofasciculus sp. G3-WIS-01 | reverse complement strand
CAGGGGGTTCTTGTTCAATCTGATGTCATAGGTTCCTACAATATTTTACGAAAAGCATTCCCAAATGCGTTTAACCGCTATGGGATAGAGAGGTGCGTAGTTCACGATTATGAGAATTAATCTCTCAAAGTAAAAGCGAAGAGAATTTCTGCAATGAAATGAAGTCTGTCTATATTTGACTATACTTTTACCAACTATACCGAGATAAAGTGCAAGCTGAGTTAGACAAGCTAAATGCTCAGGTTGACGAAATGAAAGCCAAGGCAGCGCAAGCTCAGGCTGATGCTAAGATTAAGATTCAGTATAGTAGCCAGATTGAGGAATTGCAAACCAAACAGGTTGCAGTGCAGATGAAACTTGAAGAACTCCAAGCGGCTAGTCAAGATGCTTGGGAAGATATCAAAACTGGTGTAGAATTAGCTTGGCTGGATTTACAGCAGTCGTTCCAGAATGCAATTGCTCAATTTGATCAAAAATAGTAATTGGTGATTGGGTAAGCGGTTTGTTTTAGTTGCCGATGTAGAGACGTTGCATGCAACGTCTCTACATCTCACGCTCCCATTCCCGAATACTGCTTCAATCCCTTGCGCCACAACCAGCGATTGACGGCAAAAAATAACAGTCCCCAACCCACCATAACCAAAATTCCTTGGACAATATTAACAGGTAGCCCAACTAACAACGCGGCGGGAAAATGAGCCAAGTAAGGGAAAGGAGTCCACTCCGCAACGGCTCGAACGGCGGGTGGAAAGACTTCCAAGGGTGCCATCATTCCTGAAAGAAACAAATAAAATAAATACCAAAATTGTTCTAGTGAAGTGGCTCGCTCTGTCCAAAACGCCAATAACGCAAACGTATATTGGATCAAAAATCGTAGGGCAAATGCCATTGTAGTGACGACTACAAATAATAGCAGATTCCCTAAACTCGGTAGCCAAAATGCTGGGGGATAGAGTAAAAAGAATAAACCTAAAAGTACAACTGATAAAGGCATGCGGACAAAACGTTCAGATACATGCCCTGCAACATGATGCCAGACAGGATCAATGGGTTGCAGGAGTTTAGGCGAAAGTCTTCCTTCTACCACTTCCTTTTCAAAATCAAAAATCATCCACACCACAGTAAACTGGCGAACGATAAAAACCGATAGGAAGTAACGCATAAATTCTTCCGGTGTTAGCTCAAACTCCCCTCCCTGAGATGCCTGAATCCAAACTCCCATAAGAATCAGTGGTAAGCTATTTGAAAGTATCCAAAAAAAAAGCTCTGCCCGGTATTCCAACATGTGAGCATAGTAAACAGACAGAAATATCTTACTGGTGTTAATGAATCGATTCATATAAACTAGGCATAAGGCTCCAGGGCAGATGGCAGAAGGGGAAGAGGAAAGGAATAAATTATAACTTTAGACAGACATGATATTACATAGACGAATGACAAATTATCACAAAACGACTCCGGCGCGGAAAACTCGACCGATGACTTCTTCAATGGGGGGGTCACTAACCGTTAAATCTATCACCTCTAACTCCGCCAAAATCCGAGCCACTGTGCTTGTCAGCTTTTCACGCTGCACAAAGAAACGTACAGCTAACCCATCCACGGCTTCTATTTCTGCGTAACCCGATAACTCCTCTTTTGACAAAGGTTGAGCCAGTTCCACTTTCACCTCTCGATAGGGAGCAAAGCGATTGAGTAGTCCTTCTAAGCTGCCATCATAAATCATCTGCCCTTCATAAATTAGTAGCACTCGCTGACACAGTGCTGTAATATCTGCCATGTAGTGACTAGTCAATAAAACCGTTGCACCCGTGCGCTGGTTGTACTCGCGTAAGAAATTCCGCACCCCTAATTGTGCATTAACATCCAATCCCAAGGTAGGTTCATCTAAAAATAAGACTTGGGGTTGATGCAAAAGCGCCGCCAGCAATTCGGCTTTCATGCGTTCTCCGAGGGAGAGTTTCCGCACGGGTTGTGTTAGTTTGGCTTCTAAGGATAACATTTCTGCCAGTTCCCCGACGCGACGTTGAAACTGGTTGTGAGAAATTCCATAAACGGCGGCGTTGATTCTCAGGGAATCCCAGGCGGGTAAGTCCCAAATTAGTTGTTGCTTTTGACCCATGACTAGGGTAATCTGCTGCAAGAAGCTGGATTCTCGCTGAAATGGCACATAACCCGCCACTTTAACCTCACCCCCTGAAGGGTGAACGAGTCCGGTGAGCATTTTCAAGGTTGTGGTTTTACCTGCACCATTGGGACCGAGAAATCCCACCACTTCCCCTATGCCAATTTCAAAGGAAACATTTTGTACTGCAACGATTGAGCGGTACTTACGGCGCAAAAAGTGGTTTAGAGTTCCCTTAATACCAGGTTGTTTGACCGCTACGGGGTAGACTTTGCTCAGATTGTGAGCCACAACAATAGACATAATGATCTAGTCTACTTGACTGTTGGTGGAGAGCGATCGCGCCTTTTGTAAATAACCCGCCTTAATGCAGTCTGCCACAATTTGCTCGACCAATGCCCAAAGCTGAGGTGTACCGTCTTGCACTGGCGCCATCCGTTGCATCACTTGATCTTCACTAATACCATAAAGCTGCCAAGTTCCACCCTGATTCTGTTGATTTAGCAGCAGAGGCTGCAAACGGTCTAGGGCGACGGCAAATTGGGCTGTCGGCGTGGCGGCGGCTTCAAATTCTGCCCAGATTTCTCGCAATGATTGTCCTTGGTCTTCGGGTAACATGCCAAAAATCCGGGTAGCCGCTTTTTCTTCCCGGATAGCTTTATCCTGATTTCCCTGTACGTCGTAGCAGAAGGTATCTCCCGCGTCAATTTCAACTAAATCATGCAGGAGTACCATGATTATCGCTCGTCCCAGGTCAACCTGGGAGGGTACATACTCGGCAAGAATAATCGCCATCAACGCCAAATGCCAAGAATGTTCGGCGCTGTTTTCCGGGCGAGAATCATCAATTAATCGTGTTTGGCGCAGAATCCCTTTGAGTTTGTCAATTTCAAGAATAAATTGAATTTGCTGGCTAAGTCGGCAGTTCATTTGTCATTCGTCATTCGTCATTCGTCATTCGTCATTCGTCATTCGTCATTTGTCATTTAGACAGGGCGGGTTTAGTGACATTAGGGTGGACAAAAAACGATAGTAGTGAAAAGAGCCCCTACACATAAAACTCTTTTCTAGTCATTGATCATTTACCTCCCCTTGCTCCCAGACGCGCCATGGCGCGTCTCTACATTGCTCCCCCAGCTCCTGATAACTGATAACTGCTCACTGATAACTGATAACTCCCCCTGCATTATTCCTCCTCTTCTGGATGCTGAATCAACCAATCCTCACCCACTCGAATGGTTAAATCTGATTCAATATCTCCTGTGGAAGAGGCTTCGATGTGACCGAGTTGCAAAACCCTTTTCAATGTCGCTGCGGCGTTCAAATCACCTTGTTGTACAATAATCTGAGTTTCGCGTACCTGATCGGGCCAATCCCTGATGATATAGACATTATAAAAGTCATTTTCCGCCAAATATCGAGCAAGTTTGTGAGCCAATTGCGGGTCATCTGTGGCATTTTGGATAGCAATTCGCAACCGTTGGGGAGAACGGCGGATATCTGAGGAACTCCAGTCAAAGGTTTGCTGAAAATATTGTTGCATGACGCGATCGCGTCCGGCAGAATCCATAATCCAATAGCTGGCGACATATTCCTCTGGATTGCTGAAGCGACCGGGTAAGAGTACCATCTGAAAATCATCTTTGTCTAAATCTAAGCCAAAGCCTACCAACGCCAACATTTCTTCTAAACTGAGATTGGTATCAACATATTGTTGCATCACCCGAATGATTTGGGGTAAACGCGGTAGCACAGTAGGGTTGAGTAATCGTTGACGCAGCGCCTTGAGCAGCGTCTGTTGGCGCTGGACTCGACCAATGTCGCCATAGTTGTCTTGGCGAAATCGAGCAAACTGTTCGGCTTGGTCTCCATTTAAAGTCTGCCATCCCGGTTCTAAATCAATGTACAAATCCTGGGTTACATCCTCATACTGCATCGGATAGGGAACAAACACCTCCACTCCCCCCACCAGGTCTACCAGTTCCCGAAACGCATCCGTAGTCACCCGCACATAGCGATCAACGGGTACATTATTCAGGGTACGGCTCACCACCCGTGCGGCTAACGCTGCACCCCCCTCCACATTGGCATCATTGATTTTGGCAAGTCCTACCCCAGGAAGTTCTACTTGGGTATCCCGAGGAATTGAAAGCATGGTGAGTGAATCTGCTGTTGGATCTAAGCCTAACAACAGCATGGTATCGCTGCGACCACTGAAAACGTCAGGCGAGTTTTTATCACTATCGGGAACGCGGTCAATCCCCATCACTAGGATGTTGACGGGTCTGGCTAAATCATAACGAAATGCTTGTCGCCAGGCATTTTCTTTCGCGCCAGGGATAAAATTTTGCGGCACGATTAAGGGGGACAGGGGTGTAATTAGGGCAACTGTTGCGCCCAAGGTAGCAGAAACTGTAGCGGTTAAGATAAACGCCGCACTCCACAGGAACCAGCGCATATAGCGACTACCATTGGATTTATCCGAATGATCATCGGAATGGGAATCTCCGCCGTCATTATCTGGCGGTGGAGGAGGCGGGGAACCCCCAGTAACATCTTCAGCGACATCAGAGTCGCCGTGCGATCGCGCATAACTTTTTGGATGGGAGACTTGAAAGCCCCAGCTAGTTTGGGAACTATTCGACACGTTTTTTTACCCTCACCACACACCAACTGTTCTCGAATCTTTTGACGTTCACCGAGTCTATTGCTGGATTATAGCGTTAGCCTGCCTAATCCCCATTAATCTTTGGTAAGGAAAAATCTACCGATGTGGTCACAAGTATTGAGTGTTGACTCTGTATTCCCCCATCTCCCTCATCCTTGTGGGCTAGGATGTAGCAGAGATTTAGAATAGCACGGACGTTCAACAACCCCACGCTACTAACGTGGAGCGTGGGGATTGCCAGAGACAGGACTGGCAACGTTAAGAGTTGAATAGACCACCGAGCCGTTAACTGATACACACTTCCAAATACTTCCCCAGTTTGGATTCACTGTAAGTCT
>NZ_JAVJZI010000224.1:0-21019 GCF_040223135.1 Coleofasciculus sp. G3-WIS-01 | reverse complement strand
AGGAAGATCATCTACTCGTTCTGAGAGGGTTGGTTTCATCCATTGCCTCCTAGTAGTCTGTTTAATCGTGCAATTGCTCACTCAGACTACTGTGTGGCTGCTCATTTGGCTACTGAGTTACCCAAATGAGCGAACGGTGAGAAAGGTGGCGTGGTGAGGAATCCCCCGCGCTCTTTAGCCGGGGGAGGATGTCAAGAGTCTCAGGATAACGGAAGAGCGCGGTGACATCCTCTCCTCACCACGCCGTAGGGGTTTGGTAACCAAACCCCTACTGAATGGGGGTCAACTAAACATGCTGCTTACTGAACTATCTTCATGAATGCGCCAGATGGTTTCTCCTAGCAAGTTGGCGACTGAAAGCACGGTAAGCTGCTTAAAGTAATTGTCTTGGGCAATTGGAATTGTATTAGTGACAATCACTTCCTCAAAGATTCCACTAGAGAGGCGTTCAATCGCAGGTGGCGAAAAGACCGCGTGAGTAGCACAAGCATACACTTGCCGCGCTCCCTCTTGACGCAGAATTTTGGCACCTGCGGCAATCGTCCCCGCCGTGTCAATCATGTCGTCTACCAAAACAGCCGTTTTTCCGTTGACATCTCCAATCACATTCATGACTTCTGCGACATTATGCGCTTGGCGTCGCTTGTCAATAATCGCTAAGGGCGCATCATTGAGCTTTTTGGCAAAAGCCCTGGCTCTCGCTACCCCTCCTACGTCGGGGGAAACAATCACCAGATCAGGTAATTGCTTGCTTGCCAGATAGTCCAAGGTTATTGGAGAACCGTAGACATGATCAAAGGGAATATCGAAATACCCTTGGATTTGGGCAGAGTGTAAGTCCATGGCTAACACCCGATTCGCCCCCGCCTCAGTAATCAAATTTGCCACTAACTTAGCGGTAATTGACTCCCGTCCTGCGGTTTTGCGATCGGCTCTAGCATAACCATAGTATGGAATAACAGCAGTAATCTGCCGTGCGGATGCTCGCCGACAGGCGTCAATCATAATCAGCAACTCCATCAGGTTGTCGTTTACCGGATGGCAACTTGGCTGAATTAGGTAAACGTCGCACCCACGGATGGATTCTTGAATTTGGATGTATAACTCGCCATCCGCAAATCGCTTGCGAACCATTGGTCCGATGTCCATGCCCAAATAGCGAGCAACCTCTTGTGCCAGTGGCACATTGGCAGACCCTGAAAACAGTCGGAGACGATTATTATCCGCGATTAGCGGCAGCGTAGGCTGAAGCGTTAACGTTGCAGAACGGCTCACAGCAGACCCTCGAAGCTCATTTCAAGGCAATCTTAACATTTGCTGTTCTCTATCGTTCTACTATTTCTCATAAATTGACAAATCGGGCAATCGTAATCCTTGCCCCCAAGCCCAAAGATACCACTGGTTTTAGATTTGCTGCTTTGGGATGCTGCCTAAGTTGTTCATTTCATCCATTTGACACAGTAGTTTTTCCATCGAATTGACTGAAATATGCAATTATTAATCAAACTCATCCCAACAGGCTGAATAATTATTTCTTTTTTTATAAACTCGTGAGCCTTAAAATAAATCAGTCAAAAGCCGGAGGCGGGACAAACCCACTTGAGTAAGTACCTCGACACCTAGAGCTATAAGCTGTTCGGCATTTAAACCTTAATGTCAATAATGGCTCTCATCCTCGGTGGGCGAACATCTTGCTCGTTACTAATACCCCATTTAAATGCATGACAGCTTAGCCAAATGCCCACAATCGGGAAAAAGCGACGAGTCCTAGGGATAGCTTAGCCTAGGTACGTCACATAAAATAAATGTAATAAATGCCAGGAAGTGACCTTCTTCTCATAGAATTTATAGTTGTAGACGAGGAACTCACCATCCTGTTTTCGCCTAAACTCCAATTCACAAGCTCATGGAACAACCGATCGCCTCTGGAACTATTCTGCAAGCCCGTTACCACTTGATCCGGGTTCTGGGTCAAGGGGGATTCGGTCGCACTTACCTGGCGGAAGACCTGAATCGGTTTAAAGAACTCTGTGTCCTCAAAGAATTAATTCCGCCTCAGATGGAAGCCTATACGTTGGAGAAGTCCAAAGAACTCTTTCAACGGGAGGCAACCACCCTCTATCAAATTAAACACCCTCAAGTCCCCGAATTTCGAGCCACCTTTGAGCAGGATGGACGGTTGTTCTTGGCACAAGACTATGTTGAGGGGAAAACCTATCGAGAGTTACTCAATGGGCGCTTAGAAGGGTTGGCGGGTAATCCCACACCGGGATCGGAAGCTGTGGGTATTCCGACGCCACCTCAGAGTACGCATAAGGGAAACCCTGTCTTCTCAGAAGCCGAAGTTAAGCAGCTACTACAGCAATTATTACCCGTACTAGAACATATTCACAGCAAGGGAATCATCCACCGCGATATTACTCCCGATAATATTATTCTGCGCGAGGGCGACAAACTCCCCGTATTAATTGACTTCGGTGTGGTCAAGGAACTCGCTACCCGTTTGCAGTCGCCGGATATGGCAACCCCAGCCACAACAGTTGGTAAACTAGGCTATGCCCCCAGCGAACAAATTCAAACGGGTAAATCCTATCCCAGTAGTGACCTCTATTCCCTGGCGGTAACCGCCGTTGTCCTACTGACAGGCAAAGAACCTAGGGAGTTACTGGATAATACCCAGTTAACCTGGAACTGGCAACGATGGGTTAGTGTGAGTGACGAATTTGCCCGGATTCTGAACCGGATGCTAAGTTATAGACCAGGCGATCGCTACTCATCTGCAACAGATGTATTACAAGCCTTGCAATCTCCGCCTCCCCCAGCCGCCTCTGCACCCGAACCAAACGCCAATGTCTCACGTATGGCAACAGTAGCCGTGGGACGACCTCCAGAACCGCAAAGGACACCAGCTAGAACAGCAGCACCGTCACAACCCGTAATTCCGGAACCCGATAGTGACTCGATTTGGGAAAAACCTGGGGTTATTGTGGGAGCGGGTACAGTACTGGCTTTGACTGTATTGTTGGGTTCTTGGGCAATTTTTAGCCGATTAAGAGAAGAACCGACTCCCCCAGAAATAATTGGCGCGTCTCCTTCCCCCACTGAAACGGAATCACCGTCTCCTTCCCCCACTGCAACAGAATCACCCTCTCCTTCTCCCACTGCAACAGAGTCCCCTTCACCCTCACCTACTCCCACCCTACCGCGAACCTATAGTCAGACGTTGAATCTGTCTGTTGGTGAACAACGTTCTATAGAACGCTCATTACAGCCGAATGCGATTGTAAACTACCAGATTCAGGCAGAACAAAACCAGACCTTGGAGGCATTTATTCCCACCGAAGGCGTCTACATGACTGTCCTCGGACCCGATGAGCAACCCCTAGGGAATCGGGCGACAAGGGTGCAGCAATGGCGAGGTCAACTCCCCTTTACCGGGGAATACACCGTTCAATTAAGTTTAATTCCGGGACTTCCAGAAACCGATTACCAACTTAATTTAAACTTAACTGAAGCTCCCCAACCCACACCTTCGCCCACACAAAGTCCATCTCCATCTCCATCTCCATCTCCTTCTCCCACTTACGAAACCGAACAGCTCGTAATTCCCCAAGGAGAACAGGCAATTCAGTTTCAAGGTCAAACCGCACCGCAACGGGTAAAACGGTATCGCGTCAACGTCGAATCAAATCAGCAACTAGGGGTAGAAGTAATCCAAGGTGATGTCACCTTAAATATCCGCAATCCCAATGGTCAGATAATCGAAGATGCCTATGCCTCAAACGTGAAATTTTGGCAGGCACCATTGCCTCAAGGAGGTAACTATATTATTGATGTGATGGCTCAAAGACCAACCAATTTTACCCTAGGTGTCAGTCTCACTAATCCTTAGTTCAAAGTCAAACAAAGGACAAAAGACAAAGGATGAATGACAAATGACCAAGACATTACTGATTACAGGTACAAATACTGATGCGGGCAAAACGGTATTGACCACTGCCCTCGCCGCCTATTGGCAAACCTATTATCCGCAAAAACGTCTGGGAATTTTTAAGCCGATTCAAACGGGAACAGGGGATTGGGAACATTATCACCAGTTATTGAACCTGGATCAAACCCCTCAAGACATTGCCCCTTTACAATTTAAGCACCCTGTCGCCCCGCCAGTCGCGGCAGAACGGGAAGGACGACCGCTAGAATTAAAAATAGTCTGGCAGGCATTAAATCGCCTCCAGCAGCAACGGGACGTGGTGTTAGTTGAAGGATTAGGAGGACTCGGTTCACCTGTAACCCATGAGTTAACCGTGGCAGATATTGCCAGAGATTGGAAACTACCCAGCGTGATTGTGGTGCCTGTGGAACTAGGCGCGATCGCACAAACGGTGGCAAATGTTGCCTTAGCACGTCAGTCGGGCGTTCTCCTTAAAGGAATCGTCCTCAATTGTGTTCAGCCTCGTTCAGCCACAGATATTGCCGATTGGACACCCATTGAGTTGATTCAGTCGCTGACACAGGTTCCCATTTTAGGCATCTTGCCCCATTTAACTGATCCCACTCACCTGAGCAAACTGGCTCAAGTGGCATCTGAGTTAGAAATAGAGCGATTATTCTAGTATCAGGGAAAATCCTGGTGCTGTTTTAAGAATTCAAGCAAATCTCTTGAAATACCTGAATTTCTGTAACAGGTATATCAACATCATGGTGAATATCAAGGAAAATTGGAGAACTATCAACTACTTTTTTCAGGTAATCACCTATTCCCAATAATTTCCTGGGTCATCTACGTGATCTATTCCCTTAATCAATCCATGATTAAGCAGCTTTACATTTAATATCCCTACCCATCTTAGTCCAGTTAAGGCTAATGACCCATAACAAATGACCCATAATCAAATGACCAATGACCACCCTAACGTCTGCGATTGACCGCTATCCGCTGACGGTTACGCCAGACACCTGTCTGTGCGACGTCATCGCCCTCCTCAATCAAGGCACTCACTCCTGCCCATTTCCATCTGGGACAGAACTTTTGGGTTCAAGTCATAGTGATGGAACAGATGGGAGCTGTGTCTTAGTCATAGAAGGGGAGCAGTTAGTTGGGGTGATAACATCGCAGGATTTGGTTCAAATTATAGTATCAGGAAGCCCCCTAGAAAGTCTTCATGTTGCCGAAGTGATGACTCGGCAAGTGATTACACTCAAGCAATCTGAGTTGTCCGATGGTTGGCGAATTCTGAATTTATTTGAATACCATGGTATTCGTCACTTACCCGTGGTCAATGATGAACATCAATTAGTAGGAGTTGTGACACCTGAGAGCCTGCATCATGTTTTGCCATGCACTGAACTGTTGAAAAGACGTCGAGTCCCAGACGTGATCACACCCGAATTTATTCATGTTTCCCCGACAAACTCTGTGCTAACTATAGCACAACGGATGGCAGAATATAGAGTTAATTATGTAGTCATTGCAGAACAACAGAAAAACAGGATCTCTGAGCGGATAGATTCGTTAAATTCAGCAGATTCAAAACCATTTCTATTCCCCATTGGTATCATTACCGAACAAGATATTGTCCAATTTAAGGCATTGGCACTTGATTTAAGCTTACCAGCTCATACACTGATGAGTTTTCCACTACTGTGCGTGAGTCCAGAAGAGTCGTTATGGAAAGCCTATCAGAAAATGCAGCAGTGGCGAGTACAGCAATTAGGAGTCTGTAGCCATCAAGGAGAACTGTTGGGCATGGTTACTCAAACCAGTATCTTACAAAACCTTGATCCAGCACATTTGTATCGCGTTATTCAAGACTTACAGCAGCACCTGAGTCAACAGGGTCAAATTATTGCCTCACTCCAAGCTGAAAATCGGCAGCTACAAAAAAATAGCGATGGGGAAGATGGGGGTAAGTTTAGTAACATCAGGGTGACAAATAACAGTAGTAGTGAAACCCATCCCTACAGACGGGCTATGGCAGGTCTGATTCCTCAAAACGCAGAGGATAAAATAGAAAACTCCTGGGATAAAGTAATACCCATGGAACTGAGGGAGTGTCAACAAGGGCAAGGGATTCTCCAAAATTTAAACCGTATTCTCAAAACTCTTAGTGAATCCCACCGAATTTTGGTGAGTGCAACCCAAGAATCTGAGTTATTTCAGAAGATTTGTCGGCTGATTGTGGAGGTAGGAGGTTATCAGGGAGCTTGGGTTGACTTAATAACTGACGATATGTCCCAAAGGGTGCAACTTAGGGCTGGGTTTGAAGCGTCAAAGAAGAAAGAAGGTAAAGAAGAAAAGATTTCAATTAAGGAACAATTTGGCAAGGTAGAAGGATATGATCACGGTTTAGCCGGACATAGTAATAGAAGCCAGAAAACATCAGATATAAAACACCAGACACAAGGGTCTGAACTGAATAATTATGATAAGAACCCTTATCTAAAACAATTGATTATACCTGGGGTAAACCAATCTTCAGGTGAGTCTCCTATTGATAGAGTTCTGCAAACTGGACAACCGATAGTTTGTCGCCATATTCAGACTGATCCGAAGTTTACACCCTGGCGATCGCATGGTTTACAGCAGGGCGATGAAACTCTAATTATCCTGCCATTACAGGTTAAAGATCAACCGTTGGGTGTATTGACTATTTACGCAGTGAACTCTGGAGCATTTGCGCCGGAAGAGGTGCAGTTATTGAAAGAATTAGCCAATGATTTAGCCTCCGGTATTGAAGCTTTACACATCCGCCTTGCCCGTGAACAAGCTGAAGCCGAATTATGTCAGTTAAATCAGCAACTCGAAAGTCGCGTACAACAGCGCACGGCTCAACTTCAACAAGTCAGGGCACAGGAGGAACTGCGACAAAGCGAAGAACGATTTCGGACAGTTGCTAACTTTACCTATGACTGGGAATATTGGCTTAATCCGGAAGCTCAGTTTATCTATGTGTCTCCTTCCTGTGAGCGGATTACGGGGTATTGTGCAGATGAATTTCTCCAGAATGCGAGTTTATTGGAGTCGATTATCCATGCAGAGGATCGAGAAAAATTTGCCCAGCATAGGTGTGCCACTGCGGTGAATCAGAGGGTCTCAGGAATTGATTTTCGCATCCTGACTAAAACCGGAGAATTGCGTTGGATCTCCCATATTTGCCAATCTGTGCAAAGTGCTGAGGGAGATTGGTTGGGAATACGAGCGAGTAATCGGGATATTACAGAACGAAAACAAGCTGAGGAAGGGTTGCGAGAGAGTGAAAAACGTTTCCGGAGTATGTTTGATCAAGTTGCTGTAGGAATTGTCCAAGCCACTTTATCGGGTGAGTTTTTGTGGGTTAACCAAAAGTTTATTAATTTAGTTCAGTATAGTGCAGAGGAACTGCAAAACAAGACCTGTAAAGACATTACTCACGCTGATGATGTTGACCAGGAACTTAGTTGCCTGGATCAGTTATTGGCAGGAGAAATTGATACCTTCTCCCGTGAAAAACGCTATATGCGTAAAGATGGATCTGAGGTTTGGGTGAATTTAAGTGGATCGCTGATACGGGATAGTAAGGGTGAACCGAAATCTTATATTGGTGTGGTGCAAGATATCAGCGATCGCAAACAGGCACAAGCAGCGTTGCAGAGACTGAATGAGCAACTGAAAGGGCGGGTAAATGAACTAGGTATCCGCAACCGAGAAATGGTGTTATTAGGGGAATTGAGTGACTTTCTCCAAGCCTGTTTAACGGTTGATGAGGCATATCACGCGATCGCGACGTTGGTTGCTCCCTTATTTCCAGAGAGTTCGGGTGGAGTATTCGTGATTAATCCCTCTGAGAATTGGGCAGAAGCCATGGCAACTTGGGGAACCGCTTTGGCGAGTCAGACGCTGTTTTCGCCTAAGGCATGTTGGGCATTACGTCGGGGACGTCCCCATTGGGTAAACCAGTCACAATCAGGTTTACGCTGTCCTCATATTCACTCAGACATCTCTCCCTTAGAATCCTTTTGTGTGCCAATGATGGCACAAGGAAAAGCGTTGGGAATTTTATATATTAGTTCGCAACAACCGGGACAATTGACGGAGGCGAAACAACGGTTAGCCCTAACGGTGGCGGAACATTTAGCCCTGTCGTTAGCGAATTTAAAATTACGGGAAACGCTGTCTCAACAGAGTATTCGAGATGCGTTGACTGGGCTATTTAATCGGCGTTATATGGAAGAGTCTTTAGAGCGGGAAATTCATCGGGCGCAGCGTCATCAGCGACCGATGGGGATTATTATGTTAGATATTGATCATTTTAAATATTTTAACGACACCTTTGGTCATGAAGCTGGGGATATTGTTTTACGAGAATTAGGCATATTTTTACAACGAAATGTTCGGGCGTCGGATATTGCTTGCCGTTATGGAGGTGAGGAATTAATCCTAATTTTGCCAGATGCTTCACTTGCTGATACGAAGCAACGGGCAGAACAAATTCGCCAAGATGTTAAGGATTTGCAGATCGAGTATCACCATCAACTCTTGGATGCGATCGCGATTTCTGTGGGTGTGGCGGCGTTTGCTGAACATGGTTCCACGGCGGAGGAATTGATCGCGGCGGCGGATCGGGCGCTTTACCAAGCAAAAGCTCAAGGGCGCGATCGCGTGGTTGTAGCAAGTAGCTAGAGCGGCGGGGATGGAAATACTTGAGCAGCTGCGTAGATACGATGAAGCAGAGGGAGGATGTAGAGACGTGCCATGGCACGTCTGGGAGCAGAGGGATCTGGGGGAGATCTACAAGGGGATGAGAGTAAGCCGGATTTAGTATTAAAGGAAGATATCTCCAGATTTGCTCCGGAGGCATCTTTGAGTCCTAGGTATAGTATTACAAGTTGTTAAACAATCATGGTTGTTACGTCTTCTACCCCCCCTACCGTTAACGGTTCTGAGATCCGACGTGAGATTCGCGCCTTGCAATCTCAGCTAGTCGAGTGGCGGCGGCGCTTGCACCAACACCCGGAATTAGGATTTACTGAACACCTAACCTCTGCATTTGTTTCCCAAAAGTTACAGGAGTGGGGAATTGAACATCAAACGGGTATTGCCCAAACCGGGATCGTTGCCATAATAAAGAGCGATCGCACAGGTCCGGTGTTAGCGATTCGGGCGGATATGGATGCATTGCCCGTTCAGGAAGAAAATGATGTTCCCTACCGATCGCAACATGATGGAATTATGCACGCTTGCGGTCATGATGGACATACTGCGATCGCATTAGGAACAGCCTTCTATCTTTCCCAACACCGCCAAGACTTTGCCGGAACCGTCAAATTCATTTTTCAACCCGCTGAAGAAGGACCCGGAGGCGCTAAGCCGATGATCGAAGCCGGCGTCTTAAAAAATCCGCAAGTCGATGCTATGATTGGGCTACATTTGTGGAACAATTTACCCCTCGGCACAGTTGGCGTTCGCAGTGGTACCTTAATGGCAGCAAGCGAGCGATTTCAGTGTAAAATTTTAGGCAAGGGGGGACATGGGGCAATGCCCCATCAAACCCTTGACGCGATCGTTATCGGTACTCAAGTGGTCAACGCCTTGCAAACCATTGTGGCTCGTAATGTTGACCCAATTGATTCAGCTGTGGTTACAGTGGGAATGTTTCAAGCTGGTACAGCTTTTAATGTCATTGCTGACAGCGCCCATATTAGCGGCACAGTGCGGTATTTTAATCCGCAATTAGGGGGTTATTTCAGCCAGCGCATCGAGCAAGTAATTGCAGGTATTTGTCAGAGTCACGGGGCGCAGTACAAACTAGACTACCAGCCGCTTTATCCGCCTGTAATCAATGACTCACAGATAGCCGAATTGGTGCGATCTGTAGCGGCACAAATCGTCGAAACACCCACAGGAATTGTACCAGAATGCCAAACCATGGGCGGGGAAGATATGTCATTTTTCCTAGAGGCTGTACCGGGTTGCTATTTCTTTTTGGGCTCAGCGAACCCCAGTAAAGATTTAGCCTATCCCCATCACCACCCCCGGTTTGATTTTGATGAAACTGTGTTAGCAATGGGAGTAGAACTATTTGTTCGCTGCGTCGAAAAGTTTTGCCAGTAATTCTCGGCATTCGGGAAACCTGACAATCTAGGGTGTGCCTGCCATATCAATCAAACGCGAAACCAGGGTAAGGTAAAGACTTCAAGGCTTTTACAGCTTTTCCCCTGCTCCTTTCCCTCGCGTGGATTCCCTGGGATGGGTGTATCTATCCCCAACGAGTCCCACCATTGGCAAATCAAACCCTAGAAAATTATAGAGGAATTACCTCCCTCAGGAGAAGCCTATGTCAGCCCCCATCTACCTGAAAATACTCTCAACCCTAACCTTATGCCTAACCACCCTAGGGTTCATGTCATCGGGATTAACCCAACCCATTGTTTCCGATGATAGTACCGATACGATTGTGACTCCAGATGGCAACCGTTTCGATATTCAGGGGGGTCAGTTGTCAGGAGATGGCGCGAATCTCTTCCACAGTTTTAGTGAGTTTGGCTTAGACTCTGGACAGATTGCCAATTTTTTATCCAACCCATCTATACAGAATATTCTCTCACGGATTACTGGCGGTGATCCATCGGTTATTAATGGGTTAATCCAAATCAGTGGCGGCACATCTAATCTGTTTTTGATGAATCCGGCGGGTATTATCTTTGGCAATGATGCTCAATTAAACGTCCCCGCCGCGTTTACTGCTACAACGGCGACAGGTATTAGTTTTGGCGATAACTTTAACTTATTTAATGCCACAGGGATCAATGATTATACGTATCTGGTGGGAGAACCCAATGGCTTTGTTTTTAACACACCTGAACCAGGTTCTATTGTTAATACAGGAACCCTGGAAGTCGATTCTGGGCAGGATCTGAGTTTAATTGGCGGTACGGTTGTGAGTACGGGTGAGTTAGTCGCCCCAGAGGGTCAAATTACCGTAGCCACGGTTCCTGGTAATCAATGGCTTCGGATTAGTCAAGCGGGGCATTTGTTGAGTTTAGACGTTCCCGTCGCTGCGACTGAAGTTCCGTTTACTCCCCTTTCTCTTCCGCAACTGCTAACGGGAGGAACCGTTAGTAATGCTACGGGTTTGTCTGTGAATGATCAGGGTGAAGTTGCCCTAACAGGTTCAGGGATTGCCATTAACAAGGGTGATGTGGTTGCCAATACGGTAACTGGAGGAACGGCGTTACTTTCAGCAGAGAATAATCTCACGTTGGTGGAGAGTCAGTTAACCACTACAGATGATTTGCAACTATTGGCGCAGGATACAGTACAGGTGCGGGATACTGTGGCGAATCCATTTAGGGCAGAGGTGGGGGGGGATCTTACTATTCAGGGTGAACAACGTATTGATATTCTGACGCTGAATCACCCGGGAACACCCTTTCAAAGTGGTGGCAATTTGACATTAGTCAGTGATGGTTCCATATCGGTAGATGCCCATTTGAAGAGTGGCGGTGATTTTTCAATTCTGAACCGATTAGGAGAACCCGCTAACTTTGTTAGTTTTTATGATCCAATTATTACCTCTGAGGGAAATTATAACGTTGGAGCTTACAGTGGACCTGCACTTAAGGTTGAGGCGACAGGTGACATTCGGGGAAGAAATATTACGATTACAGAACCTGATCAATCGGGGATGATTCCTACTACTGATCCAGATTTTGTTCTTCTAACCACAACGCCATCCCTAATTCTGCGCTCAGATACAGGTAATATTCAAGTCGCTAGAATTAGAACAAATTCTACCAATGTTGACTTTGATGCGGGTTCGGTGATTTTTGAAGCGGTGGGTGATATTAGATTTACCGGAATTGATACGGCTTGGCGAGGAACAACAGGTTCGGGTCAAGGTGGTGATATTTATATTAAAACGACGAATGGAAGCATTATCGGTATGACACCGGGCGTCTTGAGAAATATCGTATCGGATAGTATAAACGGGAATTCTGGAAATATTACCCTTGAAGCGCCTAATGGAAGTATTGACGTAGCCAATATTCTAGCTAAAAGCAGAAGCAATGGAGATGGTGGTAATATTCAAGTTATTGCTGGCGGTGATGTGATTAGTGGGAATATCCAGTCAAGTGGTGATAATGGTGGAAATATTGTAATTAGAAGCGGTGGACAAATTGATACCACTACCCGTATCGATAATGAAGGTGTTAATGAAGGAACAATACAATCCTGTAGTCAGGATGATGGTTGTTCTGGTACTGGCGGAAATATCACCCTTGAAGCCGAAATAATTTTGGCAAGAGGGATAGAGTCTAATGGTTCTATCGGGGGTAAAATTAGCCTGACAAGCAATGAGATCCAGCTTTTGCCAGCGTCGAGTAAACCAGAACTTCCCTATATCAGAGGCACAGGAGTCTTAGATATTCAAGCATTTACAGGGGAAGAAATAACCGTAAACACGGCAGGGAATGACCTCACTCTCGATAATCCTCTCCAGCTTGGGGGCAATGTCAGTTTCAATACGAGTGGTGGTAAGATTACCTTGAATGGCACAGTTGATGGAGAGTATGATTTAAGTTTAAATACGGATACGGGTACAGCAATATTTAATGGTATTGTGGGTAGTCTCAATTCATTAAATGTTATCAGCACTGATGCTAATGGAAAAACGATCATTAATCGTGATATAACCGCCAACCAGCTAGAATTTAATAATAGTGTAGAAGTGCTGTCAAATTCAACATTAAACTTGACACAAGGCGAGGTGCAGCTATCTCCGAGAATCGATTTCAGGTCAAACCTTGAGTTAAAAGCTGACCTCGTTATCAGCACGAATAAAAATAGTCAAATCAACTTCAATAACACCGTTGATGGAACTCATAATTTGACTATATTAAACCCTGGGGTAACGAGCTTTTTTGGTGAAGTTGGCAGTATCAATCGTTTAAACACCATCAGTACAGATGAAGCGGGAACCACCCAAATTAATAAAAATATTACGGCTAATCAACTTGACATCCAAGATTCAGTAGAGGTGCTGTCCGACTTATCGTTAACGGCAGATAAAATTGACTTTGGTTCAACGATTACGGGGACAAATCGTAATCTGATTCTTCAATCGTCAAATACGGCTGATATATTTAGCCTAGCCGGATCAGAGAATTCCCCAGATGAAACGGGATTCCAGGATGGTTTTAAAAGTCTGACAATCCGCAATCTGAATAGTGATGGGCAAATTGATTTAAGCAATCTTACTTTCAGTGATCCGGTAACGATTGAATTGCCTGATGGAGTGATAGTGATTAAGGGCAATGTTAGTGGCACAGATGATGCTTCAATTACACTCAATAGCACAAGTATTAACCTAAATGCTAATATCACTACTGAAGGCGGTGGTATAGCTTTTAATGCAGACAAGGTTGAACTGAGTAATGACGTTACTCTCAACAGTGGTAGTAACCCGATTGGCTTTCAGGGTACAGTTGATGGCAATCATGATTTGACAATATTAAGTTCGGGTACAATCACCTTTGGCGGCGCGGTTGGTAGTACTACCCCACTAGATACTCTCACCACAAATGCTGGCGGAATAACTCAATTCCAGGGGAACGTTACGGCAAATCGTTTGAATTTGCAAGATCCGGTAGATGTGCTATCCAATTTATCCCTAACCGCCGCAGCAATTGACTTGAGTTCAATTGAGACAAGCACAAATAAAACCTTAACTCTTCAACCTCTAAATCCTAACCAAGACTTTAGTTTAAATGGTGGGATATTTAAAGACGGTTTTCCGACTATAACCATTGGTCGAGAATCAGGGGGTGGTACAATTACACTGGATAATAATTTTACGTTCAGTGATCCCGTTACGATTCAGTCGCCTAGGGGAGACATTGTTGTCAATGGTATAGTGATGGGTGAAAATAATGCCGCGATTACCCTCAATGCTGCTACGACAACGCTGAATTCTAATATCCTCACCTCAGGTAGTAATCTTACATTCTTAGGAGACAGGGTTAATTTAGGGGCTGATGTTGACCTGAATGCGGCAGGTGGTACGATCAGATTTGATGGTATCGTAGAGGGCGATCGCGACTTACGCATCTTCAGTACCGGAAACACTACATTCTCAGGTGCTGTGGGTAGTGTCACACCGTTAAACAGCCTCACCACTGACGCTGGAGGAACCACCCAATTTGGCGCAAATGTTACCGCGACTCGTTTAACCATCCAAGATACCCTCGCCGTCTTATCGGATTTATCCCTAACTGCATCAGAGATTACCTTGGGTGCAATGGTAACGGGATCGAATACTAATCTGGTTTTGCAACCGCTCAATTCCACTCAAGACTTTACCTTCACCGCAGGCGTGTTTGAAGAAGGATTCCAGAGTCTGAGGATTGGTAGAGAGAATGGTAGTGGCGCGATCGCACTCAATGGTAATCTCACGTTTAGTGACCCAGTGACTATCCTATCACCCATAGGTTCAGGTTCAATCAGCGCTACAGGTACGATTACCGGATTGGATAATGCTACTGTCAACCTACAGGCAAATCAAGATATTAACGTAAACGATATTACGGCGAATGCGGGGATTTCTCTCACCAGTAATCAAGGTGCTATTACTACCCGAAATCTGAATACATCAGGAGTGAATCAAGGCGGAAATATTACAGTAAAAGCCAAAACTGAAATTCAAGCCGGTGCAATCAATTCCAGTGCAACTCAGGGCGATGCTGGAGATATCACCTTAGATCCAGAAGGCGATATCGAAGTTGATTCGATTAATGCTCAAGGTGGAACAAACGGCAGGGGTGGCAACGTAGATATTACCACAGAACAATTTTTCCGAGCAACTGATACATTTGGCGATCGCACGGGTACAACAACCAGTATCTCCACCACAGGCGGGAATGGAGGTGGATCAGTGATCATCCGCCATCAGGGAGGACGAATTATCCCCTTCACCGTCGGGGAAGACTACAACGACATGAATGGTACCAGAGGCGCGATCTCGACAGGAAACGATAATCAAATTATCCAGGGTTCCTATCCCAATCCCTATACTCAGGGAATCGCACCAAGTCAGATTCAACTGATTACACCGGAAACCCGCCGTGCATCGTCATCCGAAAATCCGCTGATTATGCAAAAAGAGTCGCCCTCACAAGTTCCAGTTGAAACCAGCTTACCATCTGTAAATATTGACACCCTATTTGGCGCAATTGATACGGCTTATACGCAAGAATTTGAATCCTATCTCGACAAATCAGGCACTCAAATTCTCACCCTAAGTGAGGCGCGTCAACTATTGCAAGATATTACCCAAGCAACAGGGGTCAAACCAGCATTAATTTATGTAATGTTTGTTCCCAGTAGCATCTCTTCCCCATCGGCTACCCCCCAGGACAATGATCAGCTAGATCTCGTCTTAGTGACAGCCCAAGGAGAACCGATTCAGAAATCCATACCCATCACCCGCGCTGAAGTTTTACAAGTGGCGCAACAGTTTCAACAAACTGTAACCAATGTCCGAGATGCTAAGGGTTACTTAGCCCCAGCGAAACAACTCTATGAATGGTTGATTAAGCCATTGGAAGCTGACTTAAAAGCCCAAGACATTCAAAACTTGGTGTTTGTTATGGATAAAGGTTTACGTTCCATTCCCGTAGCCGCCCTACACAACGAACAGCGATTTTTAATCGAGAATTATAGTGTAGGAATTATGCCCAGTTTAAGCCTCACCGATACCCGCTTCCAAAGTGTGAAAGATACCCAAGTATTAGCGATGGGGGCAGCAAAATTTAGCGATCAAAAGCCTTTACCCGCCGTTCCTGTAGAATTAGAAGTAATCACTCAGAAACTATGGCAAGGTCAATTTTTCCTGGATGAAGGCTTTACTCTAGATAATCTTAAAGCCCAACGAAAAAAACAACCCTTTGGCATTGTTCACCTCGCCACCCATGCTGATTTTCGTCCCGGCGCTATCTCTAATTCCTATATTCAGTTATGGAATAGTAAGCTACGCCTTGATCAATTACCAGAATTGGGGTGGAATAATCCCGCTGTAGAATTACTGGTACTCAGCGCCTGTCGTACTGCATTAGGGGATGAAAATGCTGAGTTAGGCTTTGCTGGATTAGCCGTGCAAGCGGGAGTAAAATCAACCTTAGCCAGTTTGTGGTACGTCAGTGATGAAGGCACATTAGCGCTAATGACCCAATTTTATGATCACTTAAAAACCGCTCCAATTAAAGCAGAAGCCTTACGACAGGTGCAAATCGATATGCTTAAGGGGCAAGTTCAACTGACAAATGGTCAACTGATTACGTCTGCGGGAACGATATTGTTACCCTCTGAACTGCCACAATCACAAGATTTTACCCATCCTTATTATTGGGCGTCTTTCACTATGGTGGGGAATCCGTGGTAAAAATAAGTCATAAGGCAGACATGGGATTTTCAGTGTATCTGTATAGAGACAGGTTCAGGGAATAACGTTTGTAGCAGCGATAACGCTTCATCAAACCCGCCCTCACGGATATTGATGGTGAAGGCAGGTTTGTTATCTCTAACGCCCTGAAATCGGTGGTCTAGCGCGAGTTGGGATGGTACTCTGGTGGTAAACCTGGATTAAACATCACCACAAATTGGGCATTCGGCATCAGACGGTAGAGAATGCGAAGATGCCCATCAGCATCGGAACGGTTGCGATATTGCGCTACGGTAATTCGTTGCATATTGGGTAGCAGGCGAACCAGCACCCAAGGATAAAAGCGTTCTTTGTAAGGCATAATTGACTTGTCTCCATGTGTCATTGGAGCCAGAGCCAGCGTCGTCCCGTGGAAAGTTCGTGCGCTGGCTCATGACTTGAACCTATATTACAAATATATTTAGGGCTTTGTCTACTTAGATAAATAGATTTAAAGTTAAGGGAACTAGGAGGCAATGAGTTCAGGAAGTAAGTTAACGAAGCTAAGGAAACGGTTGGGACTAACTCAGAAACAAGTCGCTGATGCGATAGGCGTCACCGATCAGACAGTCAGTAACTGGGAAGCTGGCAGATTTGAACCTCGACTCACCATTAGTCAGACACAGGCTTTATGTCGCGTCTTGCAATGTCCTTTAGATGAACTTCCGAGTTTTCAGGATGCACAGAAGTCAGACTGAAACGTGAGTGTGAATTGTGTAGGGGCGGGTTTCACCACTATCTATTCGGTTGCAACCCGATGTTACTAAACCCGCCCCGACTCAGGTTTTAGACTTCAGCGACATTTAACCTAATCTAATGGTAAAAACAATCCTCAATCCTCAACTCTTTTCTCGAATCCACCACGATCGCACGAGGCGAATTTCATCATAACTATAATCCTCTCCCAACTGTTCCCGCAAGCTTCTCAGGGAGTTAGTGCCAATCTTCTGAATCGCTTGCAAGATTGGCTTTTGCCGTTCGACTGGCACCAATTGGTTTAAATCCACGGGTTGGTTCTTTTCAATTAGCTCACTCAAATGAGTAAGAATAGTGCTAGGAATATAACCCCGTCTTTCAGCAATTTCCTCTATACTCAATCCTTGCTGATACAGTTGTAAAGTGGTCATTTGACTATTTGAAGGTAGAGGTACGGGTAACTTTTGCTCCTGGCAAAATTCTCTAACTTCCGAAACAAACCGCTCTCCATACTGAGTCAACTTATGAGCTGTTATACCTGATATTTTGGCAAACTCCTCCAGAGTTTTCGGTTTGAGTTGTGCCATTAACTTCAGGCTAGAATCAGCGAAAATAACATAAGGCGGAACCGATTGAGTATCAGCGATTTGTTTACGTAGCTTTCGCAATCTCTCAAACAGCAGTTCAATTTCTGCCGTTCTCGGATTAATATCCGATAAAGCCTTTGCCACTGGGGTTTGGGTAATTGCAATATGCACAGAACGTTGCTTGCGAAGAACTTCCCAACTCAGTTTATTTAGCTTCAGTACCCGATATCCATCCGTTGTTTCATCCATTAACCCCTGATGCAGGAGCGATCGCGCGAGCATTTTCCAAGCGTCAATGCTTTTATCCTTACCGATTCCATAAGTTGAGAGGAGGTGATGTCCATTCTGTTCCACCTTCTTTTTCTGTGAACCCCGCAGTACATCAATAATGTGAGTCATACCAAACCGTTCTCGACAACGCGCCACACAGGACAAAAACTTTTGGGCTTCAATCGTCCAATCTTCAATTGGTTTAGGATGGCAACAGTTATCGCAGTTATGGCAATTTCCCTTAAACCGTTCACCAAAATATCTGAGTAAAATGGTGCGGCGACAATCCGTTCCTTCGGCGTAGTCTCGTATTTGCTGTAACTGTTGACGGGCAACACGCTGTTCTGTTGGATCAGGTTTTTGATCAATAAAATAATCGAGTCGGGGAATATCACCGGGACTATAAAAAAGCGTACAATAAGCAGGTTCTCCATCTCGTCCTGCCCGTCCCGATTCTTGATAATAACCTTCTAAATTTCGGGGTAAATCGTAGTGAATCACAAAGCGGACATCCGGTTTGTTGATTCCCATGCCAAAGGCAATGGTTGCCACCATCACTTGTACGTCATCTCGAATAAAACGATTTTGATTTGTTGAGCGGTCAGTATCATTCATCCCGGCATGGTACGGTAAGGCAGAAATGCCATCTTTTTGCAGTCGAAAAGCCACTTCTTCAACGCTGCGACGACTGAGACAATAGATAATCCCTGAGCCTTTATAGGATTGAACTTTTTTGAAGAGTTGATTATAGCTTTGGCGCTGTTTGGGTTGAATTTCGTAGTAGAGGTTAGGGCGGTTAAAACTAGCAATATGGATACTGGCTTGCTTGAGATTGAGTTGTTGGACAATATCCTGCTGCACCCGCTTTGTGGCTGTAGCGGTAAGGGCTAGCATCGGGATATCGGGATACCGTTGGCGTAATTGTTGAATCTGCCGATATTCGGGGCGGAAATCATGTCCCCAAGCCGAGACACAGTGCGCCTCATCAACAGCAAAGGCAGAAATTCCCACCTGCGATCGCACTTGCTCTAAAAAGGGTGCAAATCGCTCTCCCAGCAGGCGTTCTGGGGCGACGTAGAGTAGTTTAATCTTGCCCTTGAGGATCGCCAGTTCCCGCGATCGCACCGCGTCCCAACTCAGGGTACTATTGAGAAACGTTGCCCCAATGCCGTTATCCACTAAGGCATCCACTTGGTCTTGCATCAGTGCAATCAACGGCGATACCACCACCGTTAACCCCGGTTTGAGTAAGGCGGGTAATTGGAAGCACAGTGACTTACCGCCCCCTGTAGGCATAATAATCAGCAAGTCACGATTCTGAAGTGCTTCTTCAACGATTTGCTGCTGTCCTGGGCGGAAGGTATCATATCCAAAAAACTGCTTGAGGGCGTCCTCCAAGGATTGCAACTGATACATGATGGATGCTGTGGGCGCTTATGACCCAATCATTGTAACAACCTCAGGTGGACAGTGAGAAACACTGATTGATAGCGCATTCCATGCACTCATCGTGCTTGGAGTCAACTCTCAACTTCATGAACCGCGCCTTACTTCGTGAAGACGCGGATTGGCAGAGATAACCTGTCAGTAGAGACCTTCCATGGACGGTCTGTACATGAATAAGGGCATGAGTTGGTAGGGGACAATCACTTCCGGACGCTTCTCTAGTTCGGCTTAACTGTAGGCTCAGGAATCTCTCTTGACTGGGTAATTCCAGGACACACCCTTACCAATGCCTTAAGAGACGTAAACATTACACGAGTGGATTATATCTATGAATCGTGTTCCAGTAGTTAGCAACGAAGGAAAACCACTGATGCCTACTAAGCCCTCCAGGGCTAGACGATGGGTCAAAGAAGGTAAGGCGGTGGGGAGATGGTCAGACCTGGGCGTTTACTACGTCCAACTCACTACGTCGTCATCGGCTGAGGAAGTGCAACCCATTTCTGTTGGAGTTGATCCTGGCAAGTCTTATTCCGGCATCGGCGTCCAGTCGGCTAAACATACCCTGCTCCAACTACATCTCATTCTCCCATTTGGACGGGTGAAAAAACGAATGGAAACCCGCGCCATGTTACGACGGTCTCGCCGGGGACGACGGATTAACCGGAATGTCCCATTCAAACAGCGTAACCATCGGCAGAAAAGGTTCGATAACCGCAAACAGTGTAAACTACCCCCATCCATTAAAGCCTCACGGCAATTGGAGTTAAGGGTAGTTAAAGAATTGGCGACCATCTTCCCAGTGGTGGCTATTGGTTATGAGAGAGTTAAAGCCGACATAGACCTTTCCCAACGCAAACGTGCCAAGTCGGGCAAGGGCTTCTCTCCGGTGATGACAGGTCAGAATTGGGCGATATCCCAGATGGAAAAAATCGCCCCCGTCTATGTCCGTCACGGCTGGCAAAAAGACGGGAACGGTACATCTCAACTCCGAACCCAATTAGGACTAGAAAAGGATAAAACCAACAAGTCCAAATGTATCCAATAATACCAAACTTGGGGAGGATTTTTTCTGATTCCCCCACCCTCCTGCACCTTTACCTTCATAATAAGAGTTAGAGACTTTATGAAGTAACGTAACAATGCCTAAAGCCATCTGGAACGACACGGTTCTCGCTGAGAGCGACAACTGTCAAATTGTAGAAGGAAACTACTATTTCCCCCCAGACTCGATTAATCAGCAGTATTTCAAGGAAAGCAGCACCCATACAAGCTGTCCTTGGAAGGGTCAAGCCAGTTACTATACCATCGAAATTGATGGGCAACAGAATAAGGATGCAGCGTGGTACTATCCCCAAGCAAAAGACAAAGCGAAAAATATTGAGGGCTATGTCGCCTTTTGGAGAGGGGTGAAAGTCGAAGCGTAGCTAGTATTGTAAAGTTTCAATAAGAATATAGTCAGATGTAGTCATGTTGGGTAATATATAGACATGAAACTCTCAGACTATGCCAAAAAAGCAGGAATCAGTTATCGAACTGCCTGGAGGTGGTGGAAACAAGGAAACTTGA
>NZ_JAVJZI010000207.1:0-13522 GCF_040223135.1 Coleofasciculus sp. G3-WIS-01 | reverse complement strand
TGTCGTGCCCCTACTCTAGACATGTCGTGCCCCTACTCATAGTGGTTAAACGGTAAAACCTGCGTCCTCGTTTGATGGCTTGATAGTCTGCTCCGAAAAACTCACCCAAACAATAGTTCTGTACAGGCAGATGCAAGTCGGTAAAATGGGGCTATGTCTCAATCAAAGCCTGTGCCTAACTCCTCTCCCTCTGCTGAACCCATAACGACAGAGAAACCCCTGTTTATCCTGGTTGACGGTCATTCTCTGGCTTTCCGTTCCTATTATGCCTTCATTAAAGGAGGTGGATTGCGAACAAAAACAGGGATACCTACCAGCGTGTGTTTTGGCTTTCTCAAATCCCTGTTAGAGGTGATCACTTCTCAGCAACCTCAGGCGATGGCGGTGGCGTTTGACCTAGAATTGCCCACGTTTCGTCACGAAGCTGACGATACCTATAAAGCCGATAGACCGGAAACACCAGAAGACTTTATCCCAGATTTGCAAAATCTGAAGGAATTGCTGACGGCGTTGAATTTACCCGTCTTGGCAGTACCTGGTTACGAGGCTGATGATGTGTTAGCCACCTTGGCACATCTGGCGACTGATGAAGGGTATCAGGTGAAAATTGTAACCGGCGATCGCGACCTGTTTCAACTCATCGATCCGCAAAAGCCGATTACAGTTCTCTATCTGAGCAAGGAGGATTTGAAGCGTAGCAGTTCCACAGGAATCCAAGAGTATAGCACCCAAGAGGTAAAAAATAAACTGGGTATTACACCCGAACAGGTGGTGGATTACAAAGCTCTTTGTGGGGATAAATCCGATAATATTCCGGGAGTGAGGGGAATTGGTGAAAAAACGGCGGTTAAGTTGCTGAATGATTTTGGTTCCCTGGAAAGCATTTATGCATCCCTTGATCAGATTAAAGGCGCAGTAAAAACTAAGCTGGAAACGGGAAAACAGGATGCCGAACATTCTAAATATTTAGCGCAATTGAAGTTTGATGCGCCTGTGGATGTGGAGTTAGAGGCGGGGAAGTTAGAGGGATTTGATACATCTGTCCTCAAACCCCTCTTGCAAACGTTGGAGTTTGAGTTTTTTCTGAATAAAATTGACGAACTCCAGCAGCGTTTTGGTGGAAACGTCGTGGAAGAGACGGGGACAGAACAAGAACCATCTGTTGAAGACAGTAGTCCTGATTCTTTCTGGACAGCCGATGAAACGGAAGACTACCAGAAGCAAACTGCACTCAGTTGTCCGATTCAACCTCAGATTATCGATACAAAAGATAAGTTGGAGCAGCTTGTCGAAATCCTCAAAAACTGCACCAACTCCGCAACTCCAGTAGCTTGGGATACGGAAACCAGCGCTTTAAAGCCACAGAACGCCCAATTGGTGGGAATTGGCTGCTGTTGGGGAATTGAACCAGCAGAAGTTGCCTATATCCCCATCGCCCATGAGCAAGGTGACAATTTAGAGCAACAGAGGGTTATAGAAGCACTCCGTCCTATTTTAGAGAGCGATCGCTATCCCAAAGTGCTACAAAATGTAAAGTTTGACCGTCTGGTGCTGCGAACTCAGGGGATTAAACTAGCTGGGGTAGTCATGGATACGATGTTAGCCAGTTATGTTCTCAATCCAGATAATAGTCATAACCTTAATAGTTTGACTGAGCGTTATTTAGAAATTCAGCTAGAAAGCTACAAGGATTTAAAGATTCCCAAAGGAAAAACCATTGCTGCACTGAGTTGTCAAACAGTGGCAAATTACTGCGGGATGCAAGTTTATGCCACGTTTCAACTGGTTCCAAAACTGCGAGGAAAACTGGAAGAAATTCCAGCGCTAGAAAAGTTGTTGCTGAAAGTTGAACAACCTCTAGAACCCGTTTTAGCCCAGATGGAATATCAGGGAATTCGGATTGATACGGCTTATCTCAAAGAACTCTCGGAATCCCTAGAAAAACAACTCGCAGACATTGAACATAACGCTTATAAAGAAGCAGGAGTTGAATTGAATTTAGGCTCTCCTAAACAGTTAAGTGAATTACTGTTTGAAAAACTGAACCTTGACCGCCGCAAGTCACGAAAAATGAAAACGGGGTACTCAACAGATCATGCCACATTGGAAAAACTACAAGGGGATCATCCGGTTATTGATGCCATTTTAGAACATCGTACCCTCTCTAAATTAAAATCCACCTATGTTGATGCGTTACCAAAACTGGTTGATCAAAATACCCAGCGAGTGCATACGGATTTTAATCAAACCATAACCAGTACTGGACGTTTATCTTCATCGAATCCTAATTTACAGAATATTCCAATTCGGACGGCGTTTAGTCGCCAAATTCGTAAAGCATTTTTACCTGAATCGGGTTGGTTATTAGTATCAGCAGACTATTCCCAAATTGAGTTACGCATTTTGGCACATCTGAGTCAAGAACCTGTACTGGTGGAAACATACCGGAATAATCAGGATATTCACGCGGTAACGGCGAAGTTATTGTTTGAGAAAGAAACCTTAACACCAGACGAACGACGATTGGGTAAAACGATTAACTTTGGTGTGATTTACGGTATGGGAGCCCAGCGATTTGCTAGGGAAGCGGGAGTATCGGCGGCACAAGGAAAGGAGTTTATTGACCGATTGAAGCAGCGTTATCCCAAAGTTTTCGGGTATTTGGAGCAAATGAAACGGGACGCGATCGCGAACGGTTATGTGGAAACTCTTTTAGGTCGTCGGCGTTACTTTGAGTTCAATAGCAACAAACTGCGCGAGGCTAAAGGGAAAAATCCTAAAGAGATTAATCTTGATGAATTTAAGGGAATCGATCAATATGACGCTGGGTTACTCAGAGCCGCCGCGAATGCTCCGATTCAAGGCTCTAGTGCTGATATTATCAAAATTGCCATGGTAAAAATGCATGAGGTGTTACAGAATTACCAGGCGCGATTACTGTTACAAGTTCATGATGAATTAGTCTTTGAAGTTCCACCCAATGAATGGGAAGAATTGCAAGCAAAAATACCGGAAACAATGGAGTCAGCGGTTGAGTTGACTGTACCGTTGGTGGTAGATGTGAGTGAAGGGAAAAATTGGATGGAGGCGAAGTAACACTGATTTCACGGATTTAGAGGAGAGTTTAGGGTGGGGTGGGAGAGGTTAATAGAACTGATTGCACAGAGGGTGAGTTCTCTGTGTCAATAGGTGTGCTTTACTATTCAGGGTTTTGGAAAGTTTTATCTTTTCTGTGAAATCCGTGTCAAGACATCGGGTCATACCCAATCCGAGTTAGCTACCCTCGTTATAACCTAGTCCGCGCAGGCGGACGAAAGGCAAGTGTAGCAGCGATTTCAATCGCCGTAGCCAAAGGGGGTATTACTTGCCAAAATTTCGCTAATCCAGCTCGCGTCTTCAGGTGGAAGGGCGGGTTGGACAGGTTTTGAGTAATCAATCGCTAGGTCAAATCTAGCACGCTCATAAATCTGATTAAGTAACTGTTGTAGGTCTACAATGGGTTCAGAATCATCTTGGCGTAAGGGGACAGGAAATGCTGGAATCGGTTCTTTTAAACCAAAGGTATATAAATCGGCATCCGGTCTGCAATATCCCCGACTAACCAGGATACGATAACCTGTCTGAGTATCGCCAATAATTGGCATTGGTTTGCCAACTCTGAGCAGATCAATTTCAACGAAACTGGTTGTTGATGCCAAAATTTTCTGGCGTTTATTTTGATACGCCTCTCGACCATCCTTGGCAGATTTATTTTTGGGAGAGAGGATTTCTATTACAGAGACAACAGCACCCGTTTGGGTTGATCTAACCTCTAAAAATCGTTCAGTAACCTGTTCCGGTACAGGGACTTTAACCGGAGTGGGTTCAGCTAACCGGGTAGCCGTGACTGTTGAACCAGTACGAGTGGAGTCTCGACGAGAAACCGCCACATCTGCAATTCCTACGAGTAACGAGTCATCGATGCTGGTATAGATGCGTTCCTCAATCGCTACCCGATATTTAGGAACGATTTGAGGGGTAATGGCATCTGCTACCGCCACAATAAGTCGATTATGGACTTGATGCCATAGGTCTGGCAACTCCAAGTAGGGGTTCATTCCTGGGAATGGATTGTGCATTATTTTTTGCCTAAATCATGCCCCAATACTCTTATAGCTTACTGCGATACTACTATTGGTTGCTTAACAAAACCCAAGGAGTTAGGTTAAGTTGAAAATAACTCAAGCCCTTGGGTTTTTAACTATATTGAACCTTTTATGCCAACTGTTTTACGCAAAGATGGCTTGAGTGTACGTATTTATACCAATGATCACCTTCCATCTCATGTCCACGTCATTAAGGCTGGCGGGGAAGCCAAGATTAACCTTGGTAGCGAAACAGAACGCCCTTCATTCGTCAAAATATGGAAAATGAGTGATTCAGATGCAGTCAGGGCGATGAAATTGGTTATTGCTCATCAGACAGAACTACTAGAGAAATGGAGAGATATTCATGGAGAATAATACTGAATATTAGTTTTACTTAAGATAAAATTAAATAGGCTTTTATAGATTCAGTGGTGTTATGTTTTCCCTAATACATAACACCTAATACCTAACACTTACTCTTTAGAAAAGATAGCTTAATCATGAAAAATACCGATCTGAATGAAGAAACATTAAAGAATGAGATCGCCCAAGCAAGATCAGCAGCACAAGTTGCCGATGCTTCTGAACCACGCGCTCAATCCGTCCATTATGATCACAAATCTGGTCGAACTGTTATTGAACTTCAAAATGGAGCCAGTTTTTTGTTTCCCCCAGAGTTAGTTCAGGGGTTGATGGATGCCTCGCCAGATGACTTGGCACAAGTGGAATTGACACCATCTGGTGAAGGTTTACACTGGGAAACACTAGATGTTGATCTCAGTATTCCATCCCTAATGCTCGGAATATTTGGAACTAAGGCTTGGATGGCTGAATTAGGTAGTAGAGGAGGCTCTGTAACTTCAACAGCTAAAGCAAGAGCAGCTCGTCAGAATGGTAAGCGAGGAGGGCGCCCACGAAAAACAGCTCAGGATACATAATCTGGAAACTCAGAAAAACAGGACATTAACAAACTGTAAACTAAAGCGAGATCAGCTAAATACTGACGATAACCACTTGCTCTAAATCCAATCTACATGTATCGGTTATTCCTGCTTGCAGTTTACGGTTGTTCCTGTGCTATCTAGGTAGTAACACAGTAACGTTCTCCCTTAGTTTAGTAATATGTCTGACAATTTCCAATCTTCGGCTCAACTTCCACCAACCAGCGCCATCCAAAGTCACTCTTTAACAGCCACCACCGAACACTGGTTTGAGTATCCGGTGCGGGCACATCCTCACCACAGCGATTATGCAGGTGTGGTTTGGCATGGTAATTACTTAACCTGGATGGAAGAAGCACGGGTAGAATGCTTACGGTCTATTGGCATCGAGTATGCTGACTTAGTGGCGATGGGATGTGAATTACCCGTGGTTGAACTCTCTGTGCGCTATCACCGTCAGCTTCGCATGGGTCAGACGGCGATTGTCAAAACCCGGATGACAGATATGGACGGAGTCCGCATCTATTGGGATTACCAGATTCAATCGCCCGATACCAAAGAACTCTATGTAACCGGTCGAGTAACATTAGTAGCTGTTGACCGGGAGAAAGGCAAGATTTTGCGAAAATTACCGTCAGCCGTCAAAGATGCACTCGTGAAGCTTTCACTCTAACTTGTCTGTGATAGGACAGCAACTCACTATGATTTGTCAATTATGTGAACGAGAGGTTGAGCGTTTAACGATTCATCACCTAATTCCTCGACAGAAGGCAAAGAAGAAAAAAGTCGAGACAATTCCCACGGCGATGATTTGTTCTGCCTGTCATCGGCAGATCCATTCTCTGTTTGATAATACTCACTTATCCCAAGAACTCAATTCTTTGGAAAAGCTAAAAAATGAACCTCAAATGCAGAAGTTTTTAATCTGGGTGCAGAAGCAAGATCCTTCTAAACGGGTACGAGTGCATCGTCAACATTTCTAGATTTAGAGTGTTGATTGCCAGGAATCAGGAATCTATAAAAACAGCAGTTGATTCTTCAAGGCGCAACGCGATCGCGAAAAACCCAATATCTTCGGTACAATCTCAAGGATAGTCGTTATCCTCAACGCTTGTGAGTTCTCATCCCACCAACCCAATTCAGACTCATCCAGACTCAGCCGCCCCCAACTCCATATTCCCCGGAGAAGTCTTTGCCAAGACGGCTGAGTTTGATCTTTATATCCGGCAACTCTTACCGCGATATGATGAAATGCTAGAGGCGATCGCACGCTGTATTCCGCCTCAGGCGAAACGTATACTGGATTTGGGTTGTGGGACTGGCGAATTGAGTTTCAAGGTACTCCAGCGCTATCCCCATTTGCAAGTCGTCGGCGTGGATTATTCTCCCCGGATGATTGAGTTTGCCACAGCCAAACTAGAGACAGCCGGATATCGTCAACGGTGGATGGGTATTGAAGGAGATTTTGGCGATTGGGCAAATCATCAGTTATCGGTGGGAGAGGGTTTTGATGCTTGTATTTCCTCTCTAGCTATTCATCATTTAACCGATGAAATGAAGGTAAAACTGTTTAGCAAAATTAGGGAAAGCCTTAACCCTGGTGGTGTGTTTTGGAATGCTGATCCGGTTGTCCCTGAATCACCCATTTTGTCAGAAACCTATAAGAAGATTCGCGAGGAATGGTGTGTACAACAGGGAACTACGTTAGCCGAAGTCAGGACAAAAACAGGCAAAAGTATCCCCTATGGTTATTCTCAACCCGATCAACTAGCAACATTAGAAGCCCATCTAGAAATGTTAAAAGCGGCTGGATTTGAAACTGTAGCCGTACCTTGGAAATATTATGGGTTAGCGGTATTTGGTGGAAACAAACCATAGGGTAGAGGTAGCAGGGGTTGTAGAGACGCCTCCATCTCATCAAAACTCATAGGTCAGGTTCAAGTCCTGCGGCTCGCAATTGTGCGGCTAATCGCTCTGCTTTTTGACGTTCTTGTTGGAGTTGTTCTTCCGCAACAATTGCCCGATTTTGGGCAGCTTGTAACTGTTGCTGCACCTCTAGATAATCAGCAAACGGTTGACCGTCAGGGCGGTAAATCACTAATGTTTCTTCAGTGAGTTCAAAGCGAATTCCCAACCGCGAGGAAACCCAACCATTCATCTGATCAATGACATCGAGCCACGATTCTGAGCGCATCCATCCCATTAAGCGATTTTTATAGGGATCGTAGAGATAGTATTCTTCGACTCCATATCGATCGTAAAATAACAACTTCCGGTTCATTTCCTTGCGCGTGTTTCCTGGAGAAAGAATCTCAAACACAACCTGGGGAGCGATATCATCATTTTCTTGCCACTGATGATAAGAACCTCTGTCTACTTTAGGCACTCCAAACACGATCATCACATCTGGGGCTTGACGCAATTTGTTATTCCCTTCCTCCGGATACCAAAGTAAGTCTCCCGCCACGAAAACATTATTGTCTGAGGCAAATAACCAAGCTAAATTATAATAAATGACGTTAATCCAGCGAAATTGAATCGTATTATCTGCCATCGGTTGTCCGTCACTATCAGGATAAATGATTTCGCTAGCGGTTTGGGACAGCAGTTGTGTTGTCATAGTTGCTTTTCAATTATCTGTACTACTGTGTATTTTATGGCTATTTTTATATTATAATTAGCAAAAGTTTAGTTATAGCAGTAGACACATAGATTAGGACAAGTAGAGACGTTCCGCCGGAACGTCTCTACCATAAGATGTGTCCTAACTTGTGTCCTTACCGAAAAAGGGGTAGTTAACCCGAATTTAGTATTAGTTGGATTTTTGGGATCTACCCAAATCGATGATAGGCTCGCATCCCTTACTACGAACTACGAATGTCTGGAATATGATTTATGGACTTTCTTCCCCTTCCGGAAGTGGTTCGGGAAAATCGGGTGTCGGGTTATTACCAGGGGATGCAGTTGGTGCAGGTGTAGGCTGTTCACTTAATGTGGCAAGTTGCTTGACTTGATCTTTGCGCTCCTGCGGTGCGAGAGAAACCGCCGTGGTAAATAAAGGCTTGGCTTCTTCCGTTTTCCCTTGTTGGCGGAGAATTAGGGCTTTAGCCAATACGGGGCGAAAATCTTGGGGGTTTTCTTCGATCAGTTGATCATATATGGTGAGGGCTTCTGTAAAACGTTGTTGACTCAGGTAGACTTCACCTAACAAAAGTTGGATGGAACTCACATCCACTCTACCGGGTTGAGTCTGATTCTGTTGTGCGGCATTTTTGATCTTATCTTGCAATAAACCAATTGCTGCTTCTGGACGGTTTTGCTGAATATACAGGACGGCTAATCCTTTCAAAGCATTGATATCTCCGGGCTGTGAGGCTAAAATTTGACGGTAGGCTTGGGCTGCACCTTCGCGATCGCCTGTTTGTTCTTTCGCTTGAGCTAGCAATACCCCAAATTCCGGTTGGTCAGGATTCAGTTCAGCTAAGGCTTCTAGGGGTGCGATCGCGCCTTGAACATCCCCTAGCCGCAGTTTTGCCTCTAATAATCCCCGCAACGCGGTTTGATTTTGCGGTTCTCGCTGTAAAACCAGTTGATACCCTTTGGCTTGGTCTTCGAGTTGAGTTTGCTGTTCTGTTGATAGGCTGGGTTGGGTATTCGGTGTGGCGACAGCAGAAGGCTGATTGCTCTCTAGAACAGTTCCCAACAGAGGAATAATTGATACACCTACTAATGCTAAAACTGCCAGCCCTAACACGACTTTGATCCAAACCCTGCGTTTTTGAGACACAAAAATTCCTTGAACTCTACTGACATTATGAACGCCTTGCCGTCTTTTGTGCCTCCTCAGGGGTGATTTCTGCTATCTTAATTAAGATGAAACGATATCTGAACGTACTACAGTTGTTCTGGAGTACTGCCCTCGCCGCTGAGCTAGAGTATCGCCTCAACTTTCTGATTGCTGCCTTAAGCAGTCTAGGAAACTTAGTGGGCAGTGTATTTGGGTTATTTTTGTTTTACCGCACGGGCTATACCTTTCAGGGCTGGAGTTGGGAAGAAGCCTTAGTGATTCTGGGGATTTTTACCCTTCTCCAAGGGTTTGCGGCGACGCTGCTGAGTCCTAATCTCAATCGCATTGTCAACCATGTCCAACAGGGTACCCTCGACTTTATCCTGCTTAAGCCGATTAGTTCTCAATTTTGGCTGTCATCGCGCACCCTGTCTCCTTGGGGATTGCCCGATTTAATTTTTGCTGGAATACTTCTAGGATATGCAGGTGAACGCCTTGAGGTCAGTTGGTTTAATTACCTCTTGGGCGCAGTTCCCCTGTTTTTTGGTCTGATCAGTCTTTACAGCCTCTGGTTTATACTCGGAGCCACGAGTATTTGGTTTGTCAAAATTTATAATGTGACTGAAGTGCTGCGCGGGTTTTTGGAAGCTGGGCGTTTTCCGATGGTGGCTTATCCCGCCGTTTATCGATTTTTCTTTACCTTTGTCGTCCCTGTGGCGTTCTTAACTACGATACCCGCAGAGGTGATCCTTGGTCGCGGTGAGTTGGTCTGGGTGGTTGGTGCTGCTATTCTGGCATTAGGATTACTGCTAGCGTCAGGTATCTTTTGGCGGTTTGCCCTACGGTTTTATACCAGTGCGTCGAGTTAATTAGGGGAACAGGGAACAGGGAGCAGGAAAAACAATGCGATCGCAATGGGACAGTTTACTACAAAATTTAGGCGAATGGCAAGGTTCATTTACCCGCTTTTCGCCACAAGGAGAACCGTTGACGGATACGCCAACGGTTGTCAGCTTGGAGGGACTCAATCAGAATCAAACGGTGCGCCAGGTGATTCGTCGCTATCCCCCTGATCGCGCCGTAGAGGAAACGGTCTTAGAATACAGTTCCTTAGCCAGAAGTGTGTTAGTCGTCGAGACGGGCGCTTTTTCCCAAGGCTCAATGCAGTGGGGTCCTTTTTCCGAATTTGGTGCTGAATTAGGCTTAATTGCCGGAAATCGTCGCCTGCGGTTAGTGCAACTCTACAATAAAGACGCTCAACTGTCTCAGTTAACCTTAATTCGGGAAAAACGCGCCGGAACCGATACCCCAGAACGTCCCCCCCTAACTGTTGATCAATTACTGGGAGAATGGCTTGGCGAAGCCATCACCCTCTATCCCGACTGGCGCTCGCCAGATACCTATTCCACCCAACTCACGATTGAACGTCAAGACAGCAACCGCCTCATCCAACAGCTAACCTTTGGCGTCGGTGAATCTGTTCGCACCCTAACCTCCAGTGCTAGAATTGACGGAGCAATACTCCATTTCCAGGACGGCGCATTACCTGTTCAAGTGGTACTGCTTCCCGATGGCACGTCTTCTAACTGTCCATTAACCATTAAATCTGGTCACAGTTTCGTCCTAGAAGTCGGTTGGTTAGTCGAACCCAACCTACGCCAGCGACTGATTCGTCGCTATAGCGATCGCGGATCTTGGGTTAGTTTGACGTTGGTCAAGGAGAAACGAGTGAAAAATCTTGCGTAAGCAGTTATCAATTATCATTATCAGTGATTGCTGCTAAACTTATCGCTCACAACCCTAAAAAATAATCATTAATCTAGGCAACTTTCAGGTTGATCAAACTTGGCGAGAAGACCTCAACTAACCCTCGACAGGTATAGTTGGGGAGAATGTTAAAGTAATCGGTAGACCCTTACTATCTAATAGTAAGTAGTTACCCAGCGTCACAGTACCCAGGAGGGAGGGTGAATATGTGGACAGTCTTGGCGAACCAATTTTTAGGGTCATATATTCCCCGATCTACCAGAACCTTGGCGAGAAGACCATCAACGGGCGTTACAAGGAGAGATTATTACCAAGAGTGAAGATGTCTGGCAACGGGCTGATGGTAAGACAATTTATGAACATTGGGCAATTCATCCCTGGTATACCCCAACTGGGGAAGTAGGCGGAATTGTACTTGCCTGTTTTCCAATTAATGAGTTAGTAGAAGCGCGAGAAGCGGCTTTAGCAACGGCACGGCTAAAGTCTAAATTTCTGGCAAATATGAGTCATGAAATCCGCAGTCCGATCAACGGTGTCTTAGGAATGATGCGATTACTCTTGCAAACGCCTCTAAACCCGCAACAAGTTAATTACACTCGAACGATCGAAAGCTGTGCTAAACATCTGCTTACGGTGATTAATGATATTCTTGATGTTTCTAAACTAGAAGCCGGTAAAATGCTTTTGGAGCAGATCGACTTTAGCTTAGACAGTTGCCTGGATTCTGTGATTGATGTCTTAGCAGTACAGGCAGAGGCAAAGGGGTTAGAATTAGCAATCCTGGTTGAACCTAATGTTCCTCGGCAGTTACAGGGTGATCCAGGACGTTTACGTCAGATTCTGTTGAATCTGGTGGGTAATGCAATTAAGTTTACGGATGCAGGGGAAGTTGTGGTGCGGGTAGCGGTCAGTGGGCATCAACCCACAGATACCTTATGTCAATCTTCTATTACACTGCGATTTGCTGTTACTGATACCGGAATTGGCATTAGCGCGGCTGATCAATCCAAGTTGTTTCAAGCATTTTCCCAAGTCGAGGCTTCAACAACGCGGCGCTATGGAGGAACGGGTTTGGGACTGATGATTTGTCAGCAACTGGTTGAGTTGCTGGGGGGTAAAATTGGGGTTAAGAGTGAGATAGATCAAGGCTCAACGTTTTGGTTTACCGTACCCGTTAAGACACAACCGCTACCGCCCGCCCAAGCCGTTCCCTGGGCACTACGCCAGCTCAAAATCTTGGTAACAGCAGAAAATGCGACAACTCGCCAAACCGTGCGATCGCTTGTGGAAGCCTGGGGGATGCAGATTGATGAAGCCACGGATAGTACCAGTACTATGGATGCATTAAGAAATGCGGTGACGCGATGCCATCCCTATGATGTAGCTATTCTGGATTTGCAACTCCCTGGGAGTCAGGGTGAATGGATTGTGCCGATGATTCGCTGTAATCCCAGTTTGGCTTCCACTAAATTGATTGTGATGACAACGATGCATCAACTTGATGCGGTGCAAGAGTTGGAGTCTATGGATATTTTGGGTTACCTGATTAAACCCGTGAAAGCGTCACAGCTATGGGAGAGTCTATTGGGTGCGGTGACGCCTGAGAAAGATCTGGAGAATTGGCAAGCTATTATCCATCAACCCACTCGTCTTAATCACCCGTCCAACTTGAAAATTTTACTGGTTGAAGATCATCCAGTGAATCAAACTGTGATTCTGAACCAGATGCAAATGCTGGGTTATGAACCTGAGTGCGCCAGTAACGGGTCAGAGGCTCTGGCTAAATTACAAGCTAAATCTTACGATATTGTGTTTATGGACTGTCAGATGCCTGTCTTGGATGGTTATGATGCCACTCGTGAGTTACGACGCCAAGAAGGGTCAAATCGTCATACGATTGTGATTGCTTTAACGGCTAGTGCCGTAGAGAGCGATCGCGAAAAATGTTTGGCGGTGGGGATGGATGACTTTCTCACTAAACCCTTTGAGCAAGCTACCTTACAGGCAATGATCGAACGTTGGGCAAAGTCAGGGGAAGCAGGGGGATCTGGGGGAGCAGGGGAAGCAGAGGGAGCAGAGGGAGCTAGGGAAGAGGAAATTAATTCGAGTCGTTTGGCGTCTACAGACTTCTACCTTGATGACACATTGTTCGATACAGAACGTCTAGAGGTGATCTCCAGAGGTCAAATCATCCTGCAAAAGCAACTCATACAAGCCTTTATGAAACATACTCAACCAGGACTCGAACAAATGTATCATGCTCTCCAGATTCAAGATTTCGAGATGATTGAGCAACAAGCGCATCGGCTCAAGGGTGCGAGTGCGAATATTGGCGTGCGACTCATTCCCAAAATCGCCGCCCAATTAGAGCAACAGGCGCGGGACAAAAGCTTAATCGGTGCAAATGAGCGACTGGAATCCTTAAAACGACAATTAGAGAAAGTGCAAACGTTTCTGCTTGGCACAGTAAATTTGAGGTAGGATGGGCAAGATGAAGCAACGTCTATGTAGGGACGGGTTTAGGGATCAATCTTGATTATTTCCCTTGATTGGGATACCAAACCAGCCATCTTGCTACAATCTGTCCAAACAATGTTCATTCGATAATCTGTACCTCGCACATTTTGATCCGCTTGCCAGACACCGTTCCGAAAAACCTATGCAGATCTAGTCAGATCTAGGCATATCTGTACACAGTCGGAACGTGCAGACTAAGACTCATCGCAGTCTACGTTAGACAGGTCACGACACCAGCCATGTGAACGCCAGCATCATGCTCTGTCGAATTCAGTTAAGCAATCAGTGAACAGGTTTATAGCTGTAGTGCTGAATTCGTCAAAAGCCCGTCTAACATTGTCGAGGCAAACTTTACTTAGCAATAAGGTTGACAGAAGATGTCA
>NZ_JAVJZI010000203.1:0-3324 GCF_040223135.1 Coleofasciculus sp. G3-WIS-01 | reverse complement strand
GGCGGGTATCAAGGCGCGTCACTACATATTCTGGCGGGAGGGAGTGTGACGATTCCAGGGGGAGTTGTGATTTTATCCCCTGACCCAGTTAATGGTATTGTTGAGAACATTACTTTGTCCGATGGCACGACTGTATTAATTAATGGAAAAGCCAAACCAACGTTAGATATCCGGGCGGGGACAACAGCGTTTGATATCCCAGATATTCAGGGTATCCCAGGGACGGGAATTATTGTTCCGCCTTTACCCAATCCCTTGGGAATTCCCACAAGTGCCGATATTACGATTGGCGGTATTTTTGTTGATGCACCGGATGGCGTTGTCTTTGTCAGCAATCAATACCAACCAAATTTATCCTTAACAGGTGGAGAAATTACGATTAATGGTGTTTCGGGAGTCGCGATAAGTCCGAATCCAGTTAATCCGGCGGCGACTATCGGTGCAATCACGATTGACTCCAGAGAGGGTATTACACTTAATGGCACAGTGAACGCGAGTTCTCTAATGGGGACTGGTGGCGATATTAGCCTGATGGGGGAAGGAGATATTATCACTTCAGATGTCTTTTCTCTAGGGGCATTAGGAGGAACAATTAACCTAAGTAGTCAAGGTGCGATCGCGCTGAATGGGTTACTCAATCCCTCTGGCTTAACTCGCAGCGGCGATATCTTCCTAGAGGCGAAGGATAACCTGACCACGTCTCAAATCCTGTCGGTGGGCGGGTTAGCTGGTACGATCAACCTGAGAAGCAATGGCACGATATTGGTCAATGATCACCTGATTAGCAGTATCAGTATCAGCCCAGAACCTGGTACTAGCGGCGGTGACATTATTGTCGATGCCAAATCCCTATCTTTAAATAATAGCGCTCGCATTGTTACCGCCACATTGGGTGCGGCGAATGGGGGAGACTTGCAAGTGACAACCGCCGATTCGGTAGAATTTCAGGGACTATCAAATAATCCAGTTAACCAAGACTTGTTTAGAGCGTTATTGGCAGGACTTGATCGTCTCCCGGAGAACATTGTATCAGCACCCGCTTTAGCCGCCGCGTTAACGGCTACCGAAAACCCCATCCTGGGACAAATTTCCGGGAGTGGTTTGTATGCACTAACAGCTATCGGCACAGGAAATGCTGGAAATATCGACATTGAAACGGGACGATTATTCAGTCAAGATTTAGGACGAGTCACCACTAATACCATCGGTCAGGGTGATAGTGGAAATTTAACCATAAATGCTGATTTAGTGGAAGTGATTGGCAGTTCATCCCCCGATAATGCGGGTGGCTTATTCTCGCAAACCAACGGATTGGGAGATGCTGGTAATTTAACCATAAATACAGACAAACTGATTATTCGCAATGGCGGATTAGTCTCAGCCTCAACAATTTTGGCGACGGGTGATGGGGGAGTTGTGACAGTAAATGCGGCGGAATCGATCGATATTATTGGCACAACACCAGAGGGCAACTTTCCTAGTGCCATTGGCAATATCGCCAGAGGCACCGGTGATGCGGGAAATATCTTTGTGAATACAAAACGGTTGATGATTCGCGATGGCGGTGCGATTGGTACAAACACCTTTAGCCAAGGAGATGGTGGCGATTTAACCGTGAACGCTTCGGAATCAATAGATATTATTGGTAAAGCCGCCGTCGGTGAGATTCCCAGCGCCATTTCTGTCGATACCTTTTCCCTATCGCCTGATGCGGGAGACGCGGGTAACTTATTGGTGAATACCCGACAGTTAAGGATAGAAGATGGTGCCTTTATCTCCGCCTCCACCTTTGGTGCAGGGCAAGGGGGAAATTTACAAGTTAATGCGACTGAATCAATAAATTTGAGTGATCGTTCAATCGATGGGTTTCCTAGTGGTTTATATGCTCAAGGATTTGGTACAGGAAATGCAGGAGATTTAGAGGTCAAAACTGAGAAATTGAGGGTTGAGGATGGAGCAAGGATAACTGTAGCTACGGGAACGATAGCGGATGATACGCAGCTTACAGCTAATTCCTTTAGTTTTGGGTTTGGGCTAGAGGTTGAGTTTAGTGATCAAGCCACTGGAAATGCTGGTACAATGCGGATTGAGGCTAATTCCATCCAGCTTGATCATCACGGTTCTCTCATTGCCAAAACAGTTTCGGGTGAGGGGGGTAATATCAATCTTCAGGTAGAAGATTTAATCCAAATGCGCCGCAATAGTCTGATTTCGGCAGAAGCGTTTGGGGGTCAAGGGAATGGAGGTAATATTGATATAGATACGGAATTTGTCGTGGCGATTGAAGCTGAAAATAGTGATATTGTGGCAGATGCCTTTGGCGGAAATGGGGGCAATATTAATATCACTGCTCAAAGTATTTTTGGGCTAGAATTTCGTCCAGAACGAACGCAAGAAAGTGATATTACTGCCAGTTCTCAATTTGGGTTAGAGGGGAATGTGGTGTTAAATACGCCCGATAGTGACCCCAGTCGCGGATTAATCCAATTCCCAACTCAGCCTGTGGATGTGCGAGGATTAGTGAATCAAGTGTGTCAGGCTGATGTGGTGGAAAACCGCAGTCAGTTTGTGGTGACGGGACGCGGGGGTTTACCGCCCAAACCGAATGAGTTATTGCGGGGGGAAGCGGTATTAGCCGATTGGATTCCCTTAGAATCAGAGGCTGATGAATCGGTTGAGGTGACGACAACAATACCAAGGTCAAATGTACGAATTGTGGAAGCCAATGGCTGGGAAATTGATGCTGAGGGAAATGTTACTTTAACCGCATCTATCGCCAATTCTACGCCTAAAGCGTTCTGGGTTAATCCCAGTTTCTGTGATTAAGTGTGGCGATGATCCTTAAAATTAACAAAAATCAGAATAATTTGTCTCTATCCCAGGGGGGTAGATTAATTCAAGTTAATGGCGGCATGATTAACTTTTTGGGGAAGGACTATCTACCAAATGACTATAAAATTGACAGTGAAACTAGCCGGATTGTTAGCGATGGGAGGGACAATTGCTGTTTTAGAGAATCCTGTCCTCGCCCAAATAACTCCCGATACTACCTTAGGTGCTGAAAATTCTATCGTGACACCAAATGTGGAGATAAAAGGGCTTCCGGCTGATTTGATTGAAGGAGGGGCGATTCGCGACACAAATCTGTTCCACAGTTTTGGGGAATTTAATATCACAGAAGGCGGGCGCGTCTATTTTGCCAATCCCCTTGGAATTGACACGATTTTCTCTCGTGTGACGGGTTCTGATATATCGGATATTCTGGGAACATTGGGAGTAAATGGAGGTGCGTCGTTATATTTACTCAATCCCAATGGGATTATA
>NZ_JAVJZI010000189.1:0-9342 GCF_040223135.1 Coleofasciculus sp. G3-WIS-01 | reverse complement strand
AGGGAGAGTTGTAGGTTGGGTTGACGCAGGAAACCCAACAAGATTAAGGGCTCGCATCCCTGACTACGAACCTGAATCAGGGCGGGTTTTGTTGTTGGGTTATCGGTGGGGAGGGCGGGTTTTGTTGTTGGGTTATCGGTGAATATTTGAATTTAGTCCCTAAACCCGCCCCTACAATTGTGCCTAAACCCGCCCCTACAATTGTGCCTAAACCCGCCCCTACAATTGTGCCTAAACCCGCCCCTACAATTGTCCCTAAACCTGGCGTGTTCTTGCGCTTGGCGTTCTTGTTCTCTTTGGGCAGCTTCCTGTCGGGCTAAGGCTTCTTGCAATTGGCGACTTTGCTCATTTTCAGTAGCTTGCCACATACTGCTGCGTTCCTTGATCAAAGAGTCTATCTGCTTCTGCTTTTGCTATTCGGCGATACTCCTTCTGCCATTTTTTAGCCATATTTCTCGACCCATCACGCCTTACGGGGTTTGCTGTCTCCGGTTATCTCCCCTTTTTAGCATAGTCAGCATTCGAGCTTTTTGTGAGTGGAGTCTATCCGTATTTTTAGGATTTGTACCCAATCCCAGTTTTCTACTCAGTTTCTCCCGATGTTCCAAGCGAATGCCTCTAGGATATTTCTATTGGCTATCCAAAAAAGGGGACGTTCAAGAGATTTATCGTGAGAAAATATAAGAAAAAGACCCACTGGAGGTCGTGGGTCGTCTAGTCTAGTGCAACGCCTTTATACTACCGACTTTAAAATGGGGGAGTATTGGTCTAGCTCACAGTATCCTAGTGATTTTAAAGTGACGGGAGTGCGATCGCGATATCACAGAACCTGCTCCCTCATTCCCCTGACTGCTGTGTTAACGTTACGTTTACTGGCATTGGGATACACCGAATTAAGGAGAGCGATCGCCGTAAACCTGTTCAAAGTGAGCATCAATCGGTTCGCAAAAACTAGGTACACCTTGGTTGAGAGCAGACATCAGGACAGGTGTTGCTAGAATCGCGGGAAGTAGGGGAGTCTGTGCTAAGTATTCAATCACCTGAGTATAAGAGCCATCGAGCAAATCTTGGCGAAATTCCGGCTTACAAATAACCGCACGGCATTTTTTGGCTAAATCGTCTAACCATCGAGCATTGTCGCTTTGGGGTTGTTGTCCGGCTCGAATCGCTAGTGCGATCGCGGCGTCTTCTAAATCCCCCTCGCAATCCTCAATCGCATCAAGCGCTTGCATCGCTTCGGGGTTATGGGAAAGCTGAGAGCGGAATCGGGCAATTTCTTGAGAGGTCACAATAGTCATAGTTTCTTTTGGGCAACTTACCCAGCCTGGAACACGGTTTGCCAACTATAACCATTTTCGTCTATTGCACCGTTGAACTACCATCAGTAGGGAACCCTTCATCAAGAGTCCCCTACTATGCAGTGTCTGCGCCTAAGTCATGAGGGAAGAGGGGGATCAAGGCTGGTGTACTATGACACGCCGAGCAACAGATCACCAATATCTGAACCATTAAGCTGGCGGGCGATTGCCAGTCGAGCTTCCAGTTTGGCAACACTGAACTGATTCCGCAAGTATTCCAAGTTAGCCACAGCATTCGCCTTTTGATTGGTTAACCGCATTACGGTGTTAAGGGCGTGCTGATATTCCAAATTCACCTCTAGTAGCTCAAATCGACGGCCCTTGCGTTGTGATTCATTTTTTAACTCAGAATCAAAGGCAATTTGCTTATCAATACTGGCTTCTAGGCGATGAATATTAAGTTGCACCGCCTGAATTTGCGAGTCCAAATCATTAACGGTTTGAGCGGCTTGTGCGATCGCGGCGGGGTACTGACTCATGTTCATCTTAAATCTTCCTGTATGAAAGTATCAATCTGGACAATCCTTTATCCGGTTATCCAAGCTAGACAGTTAACCGACTAAGCCACCCATTCCGAAGCTTGGGACTTGACTGTCTTGGTGTCTCCATCCATGGAATTCCTCTGAGGCTGAGGATTGGGGGCTTTCTCTAAAAGGTTGACTTCAATATTCACCTCCACCAAATACGATCCAGGTTCGTCCCCCACCGCTTGGGCGATTAAACTGGCAAAATCCGGGCGTTCTGCGGTGATCGGGTGGCGTAGGATGCGCTGTTCCCACTCGTACTCGGCGTTGGGGTTGATACTGAGAATGTAATGCTTAATCATGGCAAAAATCTTGAATGCTATCGGGCGTTAGGCGTTAACCGAGTAGAATCTTTGATAACTCCATTATAGTACATTTGTACTTAATTGACCAGGAGTTTCGGGAAGTGGGGTTGTAGGGGCGGGTTTTACTGATAAAGTTTCTCCCAAAACCAATAACGTCACTAAACCCGCCCTTATGGGGGTGCAAGGAAAAGATTAAACCTGATTGTTCCTTGTTTTAAAACGAATTTGGTATTTATAGAAAAAATAAAAGACGTAGCATGGCTACGTCTCTTATGATTTATTTTGACAGCTAACTGGGGTTAGGGAATTGATGCTCTAGTCAATCTCAGCATACTTCGGCTGACTGTCATGATGACTATTACCATTCGAGTGACCATTCGACAACGATTGCATCGGTAAGGTGTTATTAAACCAGAGCGCTTGCTGAGGCAATGATAGCAGGATTCCCGCTTCATCAAATGCCGCTTTTAGACGACGGCGAAACTCTCGCGCCACTTCCCATTGTTTTAGAGGCTGGGTTTTAATCCAAACACGAATAATAAAACCGCGATCGCCAAAGTCATCCACCCCTAAAATATCGGGTTGATCCAGGATACGCTCCCGCCACATTTGGGTCATAACCATCTCATGAGCCACATGTCTGACCAACTCCAATGCTTTATCAACATCGGCTTGATAGGTAACGGGAATATTTAAATCTGCCCGTGACCAATTACTCGAAAGATTCGCCACAATTCTAACTTCACCGTTGGGAACCGTAATTAATCGCCCCTCAGCATCCCGCAACTGAGTAATCCGGAGGTTGATTTTTTCCACAAACCCGCCAACATCTCCCACGCCAATCACGTCACCAACGGCATACTGATCTTCTAGGAGAATGAAGAAGCCATTGATGGCATCTTTGATCAAGTTTTGCGATGCCAAAGACAAGCCTAAACCAATGATCCCAGCACCAGCTAACAGCGGACCAATGTCAATTCCAATTGCCGCTAGCGCCACTAAAAGTCCGATCGCACTAAAACTCAAGGTGATAATATTTTTGGTTACCCCAGAAACCGTTGACACGCGCAACTGCGCTCGCTGAGCGCCTTCGGGCGTCAGTAAATGAGTTCTAGCAATGGCAGAGGAGAAGCGATCAGTTAAGGCATAAGATAAACGGATGATCACGTAACTTCCCAAGCCGACAATACCCACGCGCACGGGAATCCGGAAGCTGGAAATAATTAAAACCTGTATGAATCGCGTGTAAGGAAATAGAGTCAAAATGAATAGACTTCCCCCTACCCAAATAACGCCTTGAGTCACTTGCAACAGGCGATGTAAAACCTCTTTGACATTTCGCTGTTGATTTTGGGTCAGTTGAGTGGATATTGGCTCAGTATTCGACGATTCGGAAGGCTCTAACAGTTGTTTGGATCGTTTTAAGCGACGTTCCCAACGATAAATGAGTAAACTGGCAATAATCATGCCTACGCCAGTACCAACGGCAATTTTAATTCTAGTCCTCAAAAATTCGGGTTGTCGTTCCTGTTTTGCCGTTTTAAGTCCTTGTTCAAGTTGTTCGATAATTTGGTTGGCTCTCTCGTCTATCTGCTCTATAGTCAATCCTTTAAGAGCTGCATCTTGATCGGTAACGGTCATCAAGCGTACTTCTTTGAACGGATCACCTTCCTCATCTAGAAGAGAGATATAAATCTCGCGTAAATTACTTTCGTCCTCTGCTTCTTCTTGGCGAATCTCTAATTCAGCGTTCTCGTTTTTAAAGTAAGTACGGCTGATATCCTGTAATCGTTGTTCAATTTCTTGAATGCGTTGGGGTAAGGTGATTGGTGGTTCTTCTGTTCCCTCTGTTCCCTCTGCTTCCCCAGCCTTATTGGGGAGTGACTCCGACTTCTTCCCCGCAATCTCGAATAAACAGCCACCGTCGAGTCGAACACAACCTGAATCAGGGGTATCCTCTGATTGCTGCTTGAGGGGATTAGTGACATCGGGGAAACTGGGTACCGATATCTGAGCCTGAACCGGAGAGATCACCCAACCCGCTAATGCTACTGATCCGGCAATGGTCCAAGCTGAAATTCGCATTTTCTTCATCTTGCTTCTTCTCCCGTTACTTTTCTTAACAATTAAGTATATAGACTAAAAAAAAAATTAACAGGAGCCAATTCGGGGCAAAACGGGCAAAAAGACTTTGTTTAAGCCGGATACCCAGTCCTGATCAAAAAAAGTTATGGCATTTGAGCTAATCAAAAGCAAAAATTAACAATCGCAATTTTCGAGTTATCCTCTATCTGAGGAGATAATTATAGGGAAGTCTCTCAATCCGCACGAAATCCATCAAACCTCTATTTCATTGAATTGATGCGCCGATATATACTCATGCTCAATCGGCTTTTACCCAAAGCCGTGACCGAAGATGTATTTAAGCAACTTCACCAAGAGTTGTCAATCGATGCGAGTTGGACGATTAACTATGTTGTCCTCACGATTAGTTCTTGTCTGATTGCCACATTTGGTTTGATTAGCAATAGTACAGCTGTCATCATTGGCGCGATGATCGTTGCTCCGTTGATGCTGCCCTTACGGGGATTAGCGTTTGGGGCTTTGGAGGGGGACTTAAAGTTATTTCGCAAAGCCTTAGGCGCGATCGCAGGTGCGACGATCTTAGCATTAGTTCTCTCGTGGCTGACGGGACGGATTGCTGGGATTCCTGAATATGGTTCAGAAGTGCTTTCTCGCACCCAGCCGAATTTAGTAGACTTGGGGATCGCGGTGGTAGCAGGCGGGATCAGTAGTTTTGCCAAGATTCGCGCCCGTATCAGCGATGCCTTAGCTGGGGTGGCGATCGCGGTTGCCCTAATGCCACCCTTATGTGTGGTCGGACTGTCGCTGTCTCAGGGAATTTGGTCGTTTAGCTTAGGTGCATTTTTACTGTATGTAACCAATCTTCTCGGTATTACCTTAGCCTGTATGCTGGTGTTTATCGTCGCCGGTTACACCAAAATCAATCACGCCTTAGGCTGGACATTTGGCTTCACTGCCCTCCTCTTCCTGCCGTTAGGTGTCAGTTTTTGGGAATTAGCCAGGCAAGTGCGACTGCAAGCCACGATTAATAATACCCTGGTACGGCGAACGATTACCATCGGTCAGCCAGAGGTACAACTGATTAGAACCAAAGTGAATTGGACAGCCACGCCACCCATCGTCTATCTCACGGTGCAGACGGATCAAGAAATCACGCCTAAGCAGGTGCGGTTAGTTCAGGAGTTTATCTCCAAAGAAATGAAACACCCCTATCAGCTTGTTTTTAACGTCAGTGAGATCAAACAAGTTACCGCCGAAGAACCTTCAGAACCCCCAGAACCTGTACCTCCCTTATTACCCCCCGCCCAAGCCCCTGTCCTCCACCAGCCACCCAGAAGCCAATTGTAGGGGCGGGTTTAGGCACAATTGTAGGGGCGGGTTTAGGCACAATTGTAGGGGCGGGTTTAGGCACAATTGTAGGGGCGGGTTTAGGGACTAAATTCAGATATTCACAGATAACGGAAAAACAAAACCCGCCCTTCCCACAGATAACGGAAAAACAAAACCCGCCCTTCCCACAGATAACGGAAAAACAAAACCCGCCCTTCCCACAGATAACGGAACAATAAAACCCGCCCTTCCCACAGATAACGGAACAACAAAACCCGCCCTTCCCACAGATAACGGAACAACAAAACCCGCCCTTCCCACAGATAACGGAAAAACAAAACCCGCCCTTCCCACAGATAACGGAAAAACAAAACCCGCCCTTCCCACAGATAACGGAACAACAAAACCCGCCCTTCCCACAGATAACGGAACAACAAAACCCGCCCTTCCCACACATATCGGAACAACAAAACAAGAACTTAACACCAAAAACCCAAATGTGAGGAGGGTGCTAACGCTTCACCTTGGAGCTGGAAAAGAACGCAAAGTTGGAGCAGCGGCTGCGCCATAAATAGGGAATCTGTAGGGGCGGGTTTAGGGACTAAATTCAGATATTCACAGATAACGGAAAAACAAAACCCGCCCTTCCCACAGATAACGGAAAAACAAAACCCGCCCTTCCCACAGATAACGGAACTAAGTTAGTTAAGATGGCAATACAAATTTAGATAACATAAACCAAATCCATGACAGCAACATCTACTGCGCTCAAACACGAAGTCAAAGACCTATCCCTAGCGCCTTTAGGCAAACAGCGCATCGAATGGGCTGGACGAGAAATGCCCGTTTTGCGGCAAATTCAGGAGCGTTTTGCCCAAAATAAACCTCTGGCAGGGATTCGCCTAGTCGCCTGCTGCCACGTTACCACAGAAACCGCCCATTTAGCGATCGCGCTGAAAAATGCTGGGGCTGACTCGCTGCTGATTGCCAGTAATCCCCTGTCTACTCAGGATGATGTCGCCGCTAGTTTAGTCGCCGATTACGGTATTCCTGTCTTTGCCATCAAAGGCGAAGATAACGCCACCTACAACCGCCACGTTCAAATTGCCCTAGATCACAAACCCAATCTGATCATCGATGATGGGAGCGATGTCACGGCGACTCTGGTTAAGGAACGGCAACACCAGATTGGTGATATTATCGGCACAACCGAAGAAACCACCACAGGAATTGTCCGGTTGCAGGCAATGTTCAAAGAGGGGGTTCTCACCTTCCCCGCCATGAACGTTAACGACGCCGATACTAAGCACTTCTTTGATAACCGCTACGGTACAGGACAATCCACCCTAGATGGTATTATCCGCGCCACCAACATCCTGCTAGCCGGGAAAACTATTGTAGTTGCGGGTTATGGTTGGTGTGGCAAAGGTGCCGCGATGCGGGCGCGAGGGATGGGCGCGAATGTGATTGTTACTGAAATTGACCCGATTAAGGCGATTGAAGCCGTCATGGATGGCTTCCGGGTAATGCCCATGATTGAAGCCGCATCCCACGGCGATGTATTTATCACCGTTACCGGGAATAAGCACGTCATTCGCCAAGAACATTTTGAGGTGATGAAAGACGGCGCAATGGTTTGTAACTCCGGTCACTTTGATATTGAAATTGACCTGAAAACCTTGGCAGATCTATCAACAGAATATCGCCAAGTCCGCAACTTTACTCAACAGTATTTCCTGAAAAACGGTAAATCTGTCATCGTGTTGGGTGAAGGGCGTTTAATTAACCTGGCTGCAGCCGAAGGACACCCCAGCGCCGTGATGGATATGAGCTTTGCTAACCAAGCCTTGGCGTGCGAATATCTGGTGCAGAATAAGGGTAAACTAGAACCCGGTCTACATTCGATTCCGACTGAGATTGATAAGGAAATTGGACGGCTGAAGTTGCAGGCAATGGGCATTTCAATTGATACATTAACCACTGAGCAAGTTGAGTACATGAACTCTTGGACATCAGGAACCTAGTCCTGAATTTTTCGGGTGTGGTATCATTTTTGACTCGATCCCCATCCCCAACTTGATCTTCCCAACTCGATCCCCGATTTCTTCAAGAAGTCGGGGATCTCCAGAAGTCGGGGAGCTAATTCATTTTTATAGTGTCAAAGGGTTTCAGTAAAATGGCTCGACTTTCGGTGGAATTGCAGCGTTATTTTTTTGAAGAAGATCGACAGCCCCAGGTGAAACTAGCGGATATCCTTTCTTTCGCCGGGGAGCGAATTTTTGGGTTTTTGTTTGTTATCCTTTCCCTTCCCTCGGCTTTACCTGTTCCAGCACCAGGTTATTCGATCCCCTTTGGCATTGTCATGCTGATTTTAGCCGTTCAGCTTATCGCTGGCGCAAAACGTCCCTGGTTACCCCAGAAAATCATGAATGGCAGGATGAAACTGGAAACAATACAGAAACTTGTCAAAAGCGGGATTCCTTGGTTAAGACGGATTGAAGCGATCGCGCGTCCACGTCTACCTTATATCTGTACCAGTTTACCCGGTCGTGTCGTGATTGGGGTGGCGATCGCGCTGATGTCTATCTCGATGATGATTCCCATTCCCGGAACCAATACCTTACCCGCGATGGGTATTTTTGTCACGGGCTTCGGCTTAATTGAAGATGATGGGGCAATTACCTTAGGCGGATTAGTTGTGTGTTTACTGGGCGGAATTCTCTCAACTTCTATTTTACTCGCCGTTTGGTTTGGGGGGACAAGTTTGCTGGATTGGATTAAAGATGTTTTGCGTTAAACAATGCCAGCTAAAATAAATAAAAATGCAATTTCCTGTCCTACCTTTAACGCGCTATGTCCCAAATTCAAGAACTCGCTCCTTCCCAAGATATCTCACAAGATGTTATCTTTCCCCCTGGTGACCTCTATAGTGATGAACCCCCCTTGGAAACTGAACTGCATCTAGAACAAATCTTACTTCTGCTCAAATGTCTTAAGTGGCTATGGCGAGATAGAAATGATTTCTACGTCGCTGGCAACCTTACCATCTATTACAGTCCCCGTCAACGCAAATCGGAACACTTCCGAGGACCTGACTTTTTTGTCGTGCTAGACACTGAACGGAAAACTCGGAAAAGCTGGGTAGTCTGGGATGAAGATGGCAAATATCCAAATGTGATTATTGAAATACTTTCTCCTAAAACGGCTGATACTGACAAAGGATTTAAGAAAAAACTCTATCAAGATACCTTTCGTACCCCTGATTACTTTTGGTTTGATCCAAATACATTAGAATTTGTTGGATTTCATTTAGTGGATGGAGACTATCAACCCTTAGAAGGGAATTCTCAAGGACAATTGTGGAGTCAGCAGCTTGGTTTGTTTCTAGGAATTCATCAGAATCAGCTACGTTTTTTTACCCCAGAAGGCAAACTCGTACCGACACCAGAAGAAGTTGCCGAACGCTACGCCGCCAAACTGCGAGAATTAAACATTGATCCCGAAACCCTTTAAGTAGAGTCTGCTGTTGGGAGTTGTGAGGTGAGCAGGGGATGGGGAGACGCAGAAAGTGTATACCTGTTTTGCGGCTTTCGTCGTTTGTATAGCAACCGCCATAGCTGTTAGGACACATCATTTATGTAGAGACGCGCCATTATGTAGAGACGCGCCATTATGTAGAGACGCGCCATTATGTAGAGACGCGCCATTATGTAGAGACGCGCCATTATGTAGAGACGCGCC
>NZ_JAVJZI010000187.1:0-9720 GCF_040223135.1 Coleofasciculus sp. G3-WIS-01 | reverse complement strand
CTTGCTACCATTCACGGCAGAGAACGAATTGAACTGAAGGCGGGGAATTACCAAAGAGGAAAACTTAAAGGGAGAAATCCAACTTCGGCTCAGCTATGCAGACACCGTGATGGTCACTACTACCTGCACATTCAGATTAAGGACGGCGCACCCGAAGCAACAGATACCAGCAAGACCCTCGGTATTGACTTAGGACGCCGCGACATTGCGGTAACATCCGAGGGCCAGAAGTGGGACGGCACTGGCATCAAGCAAGTTCGAGATAGGTTTTCCCAAGTTAGAGCGTCTCTCCAGAAGAGTGCCCCGAAAGGCACGAGGACAACTCGGCGTAGATGTCGAGAAATCTTGAAACGGCTGTCGGGAAGGGAAAAGCGCTATCAACAATGGCTCAATCACAACATTTCTAAATCGGTGGTTAAACGGGCAGTTGAGTTAAGTGCCTCAATTGCTATAGAAGACCTTACGGGAATTAGGGAAAGAACCAACCAGCAACCAAGAAGCAAGACAGAACGCAGACGCTCGAATTCGTGGGCATTTTATCAACTGCGAATGTTCATTGAGTACAAAAGCAGGAGTGCTGGTGTTCAAGTTATCCCAATCCCCCCTGCCTATACCTCCCAAATGTGCAACAATTGTCTGCACATTCACCCTGTAAAGGGCAAGTCTTATCGCAGTGGCAAGATTTTCAAATGTGGTCATTGCGGATGGTGTGGAGATGCTGATTTCAATGGAGCCAACAACATCGCACTTGTGGGGCTGTCTATAAACCAGCCTGGAGGCACGGGGTTATCGTGCAAGTTAAACAGAACACAGAAATACGTTCAGCTTAACTTGTTTGATGACTTCAGGGCTACTGAAAACTCAGGCTTCAGCCGTTAGGCAAGCCTGAGTAGTTTATTTCTCCTGGTACTCCAGGATTAGCTATTGAGTCGCCATCACTTGATGAAGCTCGTTCCGTAGAACTCTCACCGCCCAAGCTTTCTCTGAATGGTTGGGAACCCGAAGAAGAACCTGAAAGCGGTTGGGAACTACGGCTTGGTCGTGTGGGGGCTGAGGGATTGGTCGCCACTGCTCCTGGTGAGCCAGGGTTAGCAATATCACTTAAAGAATCTGTCGATGGGGAAAAACTATCGCCCAAGCGCTCTCTGATGTTTTCGGTAATTTTTGACGCATCAGAAAGTATTCCAGAAACTCCTCTGGGTCGTGGGGGAGCTGAGGAATTTGTTGCCACTGCACCTGGGGGTGTGGGGTTGGCTTCAGAGGCGTCATCATTGGGTGGCGCTGTTGATTCTGTCGTCGTTGGTTCGCTTAAGCTTTCTCTAAGTTTTTCTACGTCTGAGTCAGTCTGAAGCGGTTGGGAATTACTGTCTGGGCGTGGCGGTGCTGAATTATTAATGGCTACGGGTTCAGGTGGTGATAGAGCCGGGTCTGAGGGTTCACGAATCGGTTCTGAGGGAGGTGTAACAACGGTTCTGCGTTCCCTTGTCGGTTCCGTGGATGGCTCTACTGAGGTGGGTGCAGGTGGCGTTACGGCTCTTTGAGGTGTTGCTGGTATAGCGGGTACGGGTTGCTTGACGGGTTTTTGAGGCAAAGCTTCCGCCCGTTGCTGCGGTTTAATTGGCTCTGGTATCTGCGTTTTTGTCGGTTGCGGTGGAGTTGGGGTTTCAACTGCCTTTGGTGTTGGCTTTGGCTTTGGAGTCTCTTTTAGAGGTTGTTCTTCTGGCTCAGGAACTTCAGGTTCCTCCACAAGTATGATTTCAATGGGGTCTTCGGCAAGTTCTGGTCTTGTTTCCCAAGCCAAGCTTATGCCAAGGGCTAGCACTATATGCAGCACCGCACTCCCAGCAAAGCTGTAGATGAGAAACTTTTTGAGAGCCTCTTGTTCCTTTTTGTGCTGCTCTATACAGAAGCTCGATATGCTCATACGCTATGCACCTTTCCTGATTACTCAAGCGCCTATCGTCTCAACCACTCCAGATTATTGCATATAAGTTGCATTAACGGTGAAACAATAAATGAACTTGGCAAGTATAACATGGCAAGCCTAGTCACGAATATTCACAAAAAATTTTTGATAGTTATTTTCAACAAACTTGCTTATCTATAACAATTCACTCCCCCTGTCAAGTGGAAATATTTCCGGTAATCTTAGAAGTTTGCTTTCCCCAAGAGTCGCCAAAAGCCCTATTTACCGTGGTTTTGTCTGGAAAAGCGATCGCTAAACGTCCTGGCGACTCTTGAGTAACGAAAAATATTTCGCTCAACTACTTGACAAAGAAACCGATTTAGCAATACATCTATTGAAAATAATTATCAGCTTGTACTCCCACGGTACGCCGGAAAGCTGGCTGAGCTTATTGAATTATAATTGCAAGAGAGGCTATGCCCATTATTCCATTTTTCAAGGCAGGCGGAATCGTCGCTTGGCCCCTACTCCTATTTTCCCTGGCGGCAGTCGCCCTGATTGTAGAGCGATTGTTTTTTTGGTTTCGAGTCACTCGTCGGCAACGCCGAGTTGTGAGAGACTTTCTGAAGCTTTACCGAGAAAAGCCAGACGTGGCTATCAACTATCTACAGCAGAATGCTGATTTGCCGATTGCCAAGATTTTTCTGGAAGCGTTAGAGCTTGACAACCCGAACCCGGAGGAATTCCGTCTGGCTTTAGAGAGTGCAGCTCAGGCAGAACTGCCAACGTTGAAGCGATTTAATACCGTGTTTGATACGATTGTTGGGATTTCTCCTCTTCTCGGTCTTTTGGGAACGATTTTGGGCTTGATAACAGCGTTTTCTTCCCTGAATATTGGTGATGTTGGGGGAACCCGCACGACGGGCGTCACGGGTGGAATTTCCGAAGCTTTGGTTTCAACCGTCATGGGGTTGGTTGTGGCAATTTTCACCCTCTTTTTCGCCAATATGTTCCGAGGATTGTATCAGCGACAACTGGCGTTGATTCAGGAATATGGTGGTCAGTTAGAACTGCTTTATCGTCGTCAATATGAGCAAAGGAGAGATGTTTATGCGGCTTCCCGATGAGTCAGAGAAGCCAGGGGAAATCAACATCGTGCCGATGATCGATGTGATTTTCTCGATTTTGGCATTTTTCATTATTTCGACGCTATACTTGACCCGTTCAGAAGGGTTGTCAGTGAATTTACCGAATGCTACAACTGCCCAAAATCAGCCGAGTACTGAAATTACGGTTACAATTCAGCCTGATGGAAAAATTGCACTGAATCGCCAGTCGATTGAATTAGAGGCGCTTGCAGAAGCCGTTCGCGCTTTAGTTGTGCCGAATAGTGAATCCCTTGTCATTGTCAATGCTGATGAAAAAGTCGATCACGGTCGGGTGGTGAGCGTGATGGATCAGTTGCGTAAAATTGAGGGAACCAAATTAGCGATCGCAGCTCAGAGACAGTAGACGCGATCGCACAGTTTGGGGTGTCTGAAATATCCGAGCAGCACCTCCGGCGTAGGGAAAACAAAACAAACGTAAGTTTGCTTGGGGATTGAGTTTGGGATAGTTAATCCCAGGGTCAACGGTTGATGTAGGCGTCCTGAAGGCTAAATAGGGCTTGCTGAATAAGTATGTTGGGCGCATGTCATTGAATCGTTTTAGATTAGATGTAATGATTCAAGAGGTCTAATTGTGGTCTTTGCTCAAACCAGTTCCCCAGATGTAGGAACAATTCGCCTCACGCTAGACGAGTATCGGGCGATGGAAGAAACCCACCCGGAACGCCATGAATATCGCAACGGAGAGATTATTACAATGTCGGGAGGTTCTGAAGCCCATAGTGCGATCGCTAGCAACTTATTAATTTACTTGGGGTTTTTGCTAAGAGATACCGATTTTCGTTTGTATAACAGCGACTTGCGAGTTTGGATTCCTGAATATCAGTGTGGGACTTATACTGATTTGATGGTTGTTCATGGCTTTCCAGAGTTCAATGGTGAGCGCAATGATGAAATTCTCAATCCTTTACTGATTGTCGAAGTTCTATCGCCTTCTACCGAAGCCTATGATAGGGGTGAAAAGTTCAGAAAATATCGCTCTCTTGCCAGCTTTCGTGAATATCTGTTGGTGAGTCAAGCTGAACCTTATATTGAGCAGTATCACAATCTTGAGCCTAGCCGTAATGATCGCTGGCTATGGCAAGTTTACTCTAACCTTGAGCAGGTGATCTCTCTACAGAGTTTAAACGTAGAAGTTCCCCTGTCCGAAATCTATCGTCGCATTAATTTTTAAGGGTAGCTAACTCTCTTACTATCATACAAGTATTAGAGGATAGCGCTCTATTGTCACTCTGGGAAAAGAACTTGGAATTCTGGGTGCGCTGGTTATAATGCTTTATGAATTCTTCAAGATACTGGGTTTTGGATTTTTGTAATTTTATGGTCATGATTTATATTGAATTGAAGTGACAACAAAAACGCTTTGCTTTGAACCCTCCGAGGCAATTTATCTAGGACGTTAGCTACCCCCGTTATAACCTAGTCCGCGCAGGCGGACTTTGTTTGTGTAGCAGCGATTTCAATCGCCGTGGAAAAAAGATAAATGCGGATTTGGTATTACTTAAAGGATTCAAAACCTGTTCCATGTATCAGTTTTGATGGTGATGAACTTGGAGCAATGGAGGATTGAGAAAACCAGTATTAATCAGGTAGGAAAAGTAGGTCTTAAAGACTTCAGCATCGACTGGAGGACAAACAATTGAGGTTTCCACGAGTCCAGTGAGAGTATTCTGACAATCAAACTGTTGCACTGGCGACTCTTGAGATTGGGAGTTGCTGGTTTCTTCAGCAAAAATAGTCATCAGTGGATACAATGCATTTTCGGGCGAATCTACTGAATTAATTAGTTGCTTTCGCCACTGTTCATAAGCGACTAACTCAATAGCATAACCCAAGGAGCGAATATAGCTAACCATCTCCTTCAAGGGTAACGGTTGAGGATTGACCAGATGAAAGGCTTTTCCGATAGAGTCTTTCTGAGTTGAGAGAAAAACAATGGCTTGGCTGACATAATCAACAGGACTTAAATTCAACTGAATATCCTGATTTGGAATACCTCCAAGTTGAATACAACCTTTGATCATTCTGTAGGTATGGTCGCCAGGATTACAAGCACCTGTTTGGCTGTGTCCTGATATGCGTCCTGGACGATAAATACAGACCGGAAGTCCTCGTTCCCGCGCAATTGTGGCTAACTTTTCAGCCACCCATTTGCTTTGAGCGTAGCCACTCGACGGCATTTTGGCATCGTCGAGGCTGTCTTGTTCTCGAACAACTTCAACATCTGGATTTTTAGGATAAACAACGCTGATAGTCGAGATGACATGAACGGGTTTTACTTTAACCTGACAAGCTAACCTTAAAACCTCTTGGGTTCCGAGAACGTTAGGTGCTTTGAGAACTGAATATGGATAGGTAAAATTAACGACTGCTCCATTATGATAGATGACATCGAGCTGACTTGCCAGCCTTTCAAATTGCGCTGGGGTGAGACCCAAAAGGGGTTGAGCTAAATCTCCGAGGACGGGAATAATTCTTGAATTGAATGATTGATCCCAAAGTAAATAAGATTCCAGACGCTGTTGAATCTTATTTTTACCTGACTCAAGGGTTTCAGCACGGACTAAGCAGTAAATATCGGCTTGCGTTTGTTGTAGGAGTTCGTAGAGTAAGAAAGCTCCTAGAAACCCGGTTGCCCCTGTTAAAAAGATAGCCGTTGGTACAGTATCGGGGTTATAAAGAATACCATTGGGACGAATAGTAGGGTCTAAAACTGCCTCAGCGTTCAGATTTATTGTATCCTGCTCAACTTGAGTGCCGGGTTTCGCTTGTTGGGTAATTTTTTTGGCAATATTAGCGACAGTCGGCTGTTGAAAAAGACTACGTAAGGATAGATTGACCTGAAAGGTTTCTCGCACCTGGGCAAGCAACTGAGTAATGAGTAGGGAATGTCCTCCCAAATCGAAGAAATTGTCGTGGATGCCTATTTTTTCAATGCCCAGAACTTGCGCCCAAATCTCTGCGAGTTGTTTCTCGACTGGAGTACGCGGTGCGACATAAACTCCTTCAAGTTCCGGACGGGTTTGTTCGGGTGCTGGTAAAGCACGACGGTCAATTTTACCGTTCGGCGTAAGTGGTAGTGATTTGAGCAGTACAACTGTTGAAGGCACCATGTATTCAGGCAGTTTGTTTAAACAAAACTGGCGTAACTCGCTAATATTAGGTGTCTGTTTTGGGTTGGGAATCACATAGCCCACTAATCGCTTACTACCTAATTCATCTTCAGACAGCCAGACAACGACTTGCTGCACGCTTGGGTGCTGACTCAGTACCGCTTCAACTTCTCCGAGTTCGATGCGAAAACCTCGGATTTTTACTTGATAGTCTACCCGTCCGAGAAACTCAATCGTACCATCGGGTAAGTAGCGTGCTTTATCCCCTGTTTTATACAGCCTTGGGGAGTGGGCATTTTGTCCGCCTAGATTTTCTAGTGTAATAAACTTCTGTGCTGTTAGTTCGGGACGATTGAGATAACCCCTGGCTACCCCAGCACCGCCAATGTACAATTCGCCCGGTACGCCGATGGGTACAGGTTGAAATTGTTCGTCCAGGAGGTAAACTTGGGTATTGGCGATCGCACGACCGATGGGAACAGTTTTGGCATTATAACGATTACCCTGGCTCTGAACCGGATAGGTGAGGACACCAACCGTCGTTTCTGTGGGACCATAGTGGTTAAGAATGCGACAGTTCGGTGCAGCTTCCTGGATTTTGCCAACTAACTCCCAGGTGGCTGCTTCACCCCCTAGAACTAAACATTGACGCGGTAGGATGGATGCAGATGCAGAGGAGGCTAAAAGGGTAGCTAGGTGAGAGGGAACGATTTTGAGACAGTCAATGGGATGGTGTTGAAGGTACTCGGCGAGTGCTTCCGGGTCAGAGGCTCGCTCTTGGGATAGGATATGTAAGCATCCTCCCGTACACAAGGCGGGAAAAATTGCCGTGTTGCCTAAATCGGCGGCAAAGGTGGAAACGGTAGCGAAGCTGACACCTGCGGGTACGTCCAATTTTTCGGAAATGGCATACAAGTAATTCAGGATTTGGCGATGTTCAATAGCAACGCCTTTAGGTTCACCTGTAGAACCAGACGTGTAGAGGACATAAGCTAAGGTTTCCGGTGTAACTTCCCTGGTAGGATTGGCATCAGATTCTTGGGCGATTGTTTGCCAATCTGCATCCAAGTACACCACGGTAGGAACTTGAGTATCCTGGCGTTTGAGAAGTTTCTTTTGGGTTAAGAGGATGGGTACTTTGGCATCTTGTAATCTGAAGGCTAAAGGTTCTGGCGGTAATGCTGAATCAAGAGGAAGGTAAGCTGCACCAGCTTTGAGAATAGCCAGCATCGCAATGATACTATGGATTGACCGCTCGGCATAAATTCCCACTAACACTTCAGCACCAACACCCTGGCGTTGCAAATAACGGGCTAATTGATTGGTACGTCTGTTGAGTTCGGCATAGGTGAGTTGTTGGTTTTCAAAGACAAGGGCAATGTTGTCTGGTGTGCGTTCTACCTGCTGCTCAAATAGATGATGAATGCAGTGAGTTTGAGGATAGTGGGTTTGAGTATCGTTGAGTTTTACGAGTAGGTGATGGCGAGTGCGATCGCTGATATAATTTAACTCACTCACTACCATCTCTGGATTGTTGAGAGCCTGTTCAACTCCGGTTTGAAATTGTTCGGCAAAGCATTGAATCACTTCTGGGTCAAATCGTTGCCTATCGTAGTAAAATTCGGCAATGATAGACTCTTGTTTGCGAACACAGCGAAGCTTTAATTTAAATCGCTCAAAGCAAACCGACTGCTGATCAATAGAAAAGGAAACATCACCACTATAATACTGATCCGACCAGTCATCGAACTCAAAACTAATCGGCAAGTTTGTCTCCTTATCAGCATCTGTACTCGCTTGCCCGGTAAAATAGTCCTGCCACTGGTCAATTTCAGCCAACTTTTCAGCCAGGTGTGACAAGACTTCGCTAAATTTTAAGTTCTTTTTCAACGAACAGTGGACAGGTAGCCATTTGGCAAGCAGTCCCATAACTTCATGCAATTCTTCATAATTTCTGCCACTGTAAACTGTATTGACCGTAATCTCTGATTGTTCGGTTAATTGCCAAAGTAAGGCATACCAACAGGCGAATAATACTTCAGCAGGAGTAACGTTAGTTCTGTGAGCTAAGGCTTCAATTTTTGCCACAATCGTTGGAGTCAGGTTTACCCGATAAACGTCAGGTTCAAAGGGTACAGCATTTATAGATTCAGCCTCAAAAGGAATGGTTATCGTTTGAACGTTTTGCTCACGCCAGTAAGCCTCTCCTGTCGCGGCATCTTCGTCCTCTAGGATTTCATTTTGCCATTCAGAAAATTGCAGGTATTGTACGAGTTCTGCTTCAGATACGTCTTCACCCTGCAAAGAAGCCTTATAGGTTTGGCTAATTTCTTTAACCAAGTTTTTTAGCGTCCAGCTATCTGCACATAAAGCGGGTAATATTACTAACAGAATATGGTGATTCTCTGACAGCGTTAGCAGCGATGCAGATACTATAGATTCCAGTTGAGAGAGAACATTCAAGTTTATTTTTTCTTGAAGCCGTTGCTGAATATGGGCGGATTGATCTTGAGGACTTAATCCGTTGAGCTTGACGTGATTCCAGGATAGGGTTCCACTTGTTTCTATCACCTGAATTGGCAGTTTAATTCCCGGTTGTCGGTGAAAGCGGGTGCGGAAAATTTCATGTCGATTCACAATACGTTCTAAGGCTTCTTTTAAATAATCAACATTCAGATTCCCTTGAATCTGGATCGCGCAAGACGCCTGATAGACCCTACTATCTTGTTGTAATAACCAAAGCTGCTTTTGTTGAGGTGACAGCCGAAATCCTTCAATTGCTTGAGTTTGCATTTGTTACTCCTAAGTAGTCGGACAAAACTAAAGTTAATTAGGGAACAGGGAACAGTAATTATTTGAGGCTCATTAACATTTCTTAGTACAGCGTACAGGATGTATTTTCAGGTAATTATCTGAATGAATGTTCAGCAGTTTAAAACCTTTTAAAATCAGGTTTTTATCGACACATAAATGAAGCATTATTGATATTTTCATTGATAGAGAAAGACCACCTAATCAGATATATTCAAGCGAAGCGTTGTGCAGGGGGTATGGGGGAGGCACTCGTCATTGGTGTCAACTTAAGCTCTAGTACTTGTAGGTTGGGTTGACGCAGGAAACCCAACTCATTAGCAACATAAGCAGAATATCTCTCAAATTAGGCAATTAACGTTTCAGGGGAAATCTAGAAACCTGAGTCGGGGCGGGTTTGTCACATCCCTTGTGCAACCGAAAAGATATAGCAGTAGACACATTGATTAGGACTTTCGTCACCATTGTAGAGACGCGCCATGGCGCGTCTCTACTCCCTCTGCTTTTGGCGCTTAAGTTGACACCAATGGGCACTCGTCCTATCCCCCTCTTCCCTTGAGATCCCCCTTCCGTCCCCCTTATAGATCCCCCTTCCGTCCCCCTTATAGATCCCCCTTCCGTCCCCCTTATAGATCCCCCTTCCGTCCCCCTTATAGATCCCCCTTCCGTCCCCCTTATAGATCCCCCTTCCGTCCCCCTTAAAAAGGGGGAGACCAGGGGATGC